>JAPPFH010000135.1 GCA_028875185.1 Chloroflexota bacterium
TAATGCCTCCTTGTCGCACTTAGAGATAACACCATGATAACACGATACTATACACATAGGCTACGCGGCGCGCGCGCATTCCGCTATACTGGCGCGCGAATCGAGACTGAGGAATCAACACCTTATGATTGACGTCAATCAACTGCGCAAGGGCGCAACATTCACCGAGAATGGCAATCTCTATCGTGTATTGGAATACCGCCATCATAAGCCCGGGCGAGGCAAAGCGACCATCCGCGTGACCGTGCGCGACTTGCGCAGCGGCTCGACTATCGAGATGACCTACAATTCAGGTGAGCGGGTGGAGGACATCCGCGTGGAAGCCAACACGGTCGAGTATCTTTACGCCGATGATGACTTCGTCACCTTCATGGACACAGCAACTTATGAGCAGCCGCAATTGAACCGCGCCATCTTCGGTGATGATCTCAAGTTCATCAGAGACACCATGGCGATCAAACTGCTCAGCTACGAGGGCGAGATCATTGATTACGAATTGCCGAAGACGATGGAATATGAAGTAATCGAGGTGGAAGCCGCCGTCGCCGGCGATACCGCCAACAGCCCGACCAAGAAGATCAAGCTTGACAGCGGCTTCGAGGTCAGCGCGCCGATGTTCATCAATGTCGGCGATGTCGTCAAAATCAACCTCGAAGAAGAGACCTACGTCACGCGGGTAAGCAAGTAGCTTCTGGCTTGCTAACACCAAGGCCAAAACGTAGGGGCGAGCCATTGGGTCGCCCGCTGCTATTGGCGACGATTTAGCCCGGCGACAAGCCCGGCACAATCACCCGAAACAGCAGGTAGATATCCAGCGCGAGCAGGCCAGTCAGCGCCAGCGGCGTCAGCCAGCGCAGCCCGCTCCAGCGCGAAAGCAAGCGAGCGCGCCAATAGTCGACGCCCATGACCAGACAGACAGCTATGGGAAGCAGAGCGGGGAATAAGTAGCGCCCCTGCCATTGCTGAAACTCGAAGTTGTAGTAGAGGAATTGAAATAAGACTGAAAGCCCTGTTGTCAGCATGATGACGGAGACGGGTCGGGAAACGGGCGGGCGCGAGGGACCTTGTTCGCTGGCGACGCCTGAGCGAGCGGCAAGCAGGGCGCCAGCGACGCCAGCGAGCGTAAACAGAGCGAATCCACGATAAATCCAGCCGCCGAGGACGCCATCCAAGGGCAGCGCCATCCAGCCGAACTGACCCCAGAAGCTCTTGAAGGTGGTGCTCGACATCTGTGAGAGGTACGTGGCCAAACCCTGCTGGGCAATGAAATCGGCCCTGCGCGGCTGGTCGGCAACAACGGCGTCATGCGCGCCCAAGCCTAAAATATCAGGGAAGCCGTAGACGGTGATATTGCGCAGCCACCAGATCCCGCCCATCAACCCGGCGATCAGCGCAAAGACGGCGACTGAGCGGGCGAGAGCCTGGGTCGACTGGCTCGTGCGACGCCACTTGAGCCAGATCCCTAGCGGTATAATCAGCGCCAGAAAGGTGATGGTGAGCTTCGTCAGCAGCGCCAATCCGCCGATCAATCCCAACCGCCATACCGGAACGGATTCTGTATTCACATAGCGAATGAGCCAGAGCAGCGCCAGCGCCACGAGGACTTCCGCCAGCGCATCGTTGTTGACTGAAGCCATCATGCTCAGATGCTGCGGCGTAAAGGCGACCATCGCCATCGCGCCCAGCGCGACTTGCGGCTGCTCCGGCAGGGCTTGGCGGCAGACGGCATAGCTCAAGCAAACGACGAGCGCGCCCAGGGCGACCGAGAATAGCCGCAGCGCGATCAAATCTCCCGCGCTCAAATTGTAGACCAGCGAAGCCAGCAGATAATAGAGCGGCGGATGATGATCTTCGTATTGTATTTCGTCGAGTTGGTCGAGCTGCGCTGGCGCGAATCTGCTGGTCGTGAGCTGCGCCAGATAATCACTTTGCCAGTCGCCCGATTCGATCCGCGGGCAGCAGCCGTCTTCCGCAACCTGCCGGATATAGTTGAAATGGGCGGGTTCGTCAGGCGCTTGCCAGGGCGGCGTGTATATGGCGTATAACGCGCTGGCGACGAGGTAACCCAGCAAGATGAGGGCGCTTAGCGTCTTTTCAGCGGCTGTTTGGGGCATGGCTCTCACGCAAGATTCGGCGAGCAGTTGCAGGAGCTATGATGGCATAATCTGGCGGATTCGCCAGTTTGGGGAGGCTTCATGTATATACAGCAAAAGCTGGTAAGGCGAAAGCGATGGCTGGTCGGCATGGACTAAGCGGACAGCGAAATTCGATATTGTCAGCGAACACTGCGCGAGGCATTCTGCGCTATACTTAGCCAAGATACGCCAAAAAATTGAGGCGGCAATGGGACAAAGCGGCACCAAGGTTGTATCCATCGGCGGCGGCTTGGGCGCGGTGCAAATCATGCAAGGCATGCAGCGCCATACCGATAATCTGACCGGCATCATCGCGGTGACAGATACGGGACGCAGCACCGGCATTGTGCGCGATTTCGCTCAAATCCCAGCCCCCGGCGATATCCGCAACGCGCTGGCGACCCTGGCGCTGGACGATGACTCGCTGCTGACGCGGGTGATGCAGCATCGAATTGTCGCGCCCGACGACCCCAAGCTTGACGGCATGGCTTTCGGCAATCTATTTATCGCCGCCCTGACGCAGATGTCGGGCAGCTTCGTAATGGCGATCGATCAGATAAGCGAATTCCTTGATGTGCGGGCGAATATCTATCCGGTCACGGAAGAGAATACGCATATCTGCGCCGAGCTGGTGGATGGCACGATCGTCGAGCAGGAGTTCAATGTGCGGCGCTTGGACAAAGCGGCGATCAAGCGCATCTTCGTGCAGAATCCGGCGGCGACTGCTTACCAGCCGGCGGTCGACGCGATTCTGGATGCGGACCTGATTACGATTGGACCTGGCAGCCTCTTCACGACGGTAATCGCTTGCCTCGCCTTCAAAGAGATTTCGCAGGCAATTCGCGATTCGAACGCGCTAAAGGTGTACGTCTGCAACACGACAACACAGCCCGGGCAGACGGATGAATATACGTTATCCGATCACGTACAGCAGGTGATTTCTTATTTGGGCATTGGCGTGCTCGATTATGTGGTGCTTAATTCGTCGCAGCCGAGCGGCGAACTGATGGAATTGTATGCGCGTGAGAAAGTCGATGTGCTGCTGCCCACTTCACATGAGGTCCATAATATCTTGACTATGAATGTCAGGCCCGTTCTGGCCGATGTTGCCGATACGAAATCTGGCAAGCGGGCGCTGTGGCAGAAGCAAGACACAATCCGCCACAATCCGGAGTTAATCGCCAAGACGCTGTTGGAGTTGGTGGGCGAGCGGCGCCCGGCGGCTAGCCTTCCGAAATAAGCAGCGGGCTTGGCTCCCCTTCTAAGTCGTCGTGACTGTTTACGATATGCTCAATCTTGTCGAACTTCCGATCTAGCGCTTTAGTCCGCGTCACGGTCAATTGATTGAACTTGTTTTGCAGGGTGGCGAAGTTTTTCCCCATTCCATCCATCAGGTCGCTGTATTTCCCCCATTCGATGCGAATCTCTTCGACGATGGTGACGATCTCGCGCGAGCGCTGCTCGATATTAAAGTTTTGCGCCGCTTGATGTATGACAGCAAGGACAATGTAGAGCGTCAGCGGTGAACACAGTATGACTTTCTGCCGAAGGGCTTTGTCGATAATGGATTCATCCTGCTCGTGGATGAAACGGTAGACCTGCTCATTAGGAATAAAGACAAGCACACAGTCAAGTGTTTCGGCAGAAATGTAGCCGCGGTTTTGGATTTCCGCGACGCGCTGGCTTACATCGCGCAGGAACTTCTGACTGTATTCTTTTTTGTCGGCGTCGCTTTCAGCATTGAAATAAAGCATGTAGTTGTCGAGCGGAAACTTGGCGTCCATATTCAGTAGCTTTTGATTGGGCAGCAGAAAAGTAAAATCTGGGCGGCTTCCTGATTCAAGCGACGCCTGCTTCCTGTAATTGATGTTCTCCTTCAATCCCATAAATTTGAGCATATCCTCGGCCATCCGCTCGCCCCATTGCCCTCGCGCCCGATTGTCCGCTAGCGCTTGTTGCAGTGAATTGGTTGTTGTTGTTAGGTTTTGCAGCCGTTCGCCAAGTTCGCCGAACTGCTCTTTGCGGTCGGTCTGCAAGTCCTGCACCAGTCGCTCGACCTTGCCTAGCTTGACATCCATGTCGGTGAGGCGCTGGTCGATAAGTTCTTTTTTCGAGTCAAGTTCCTTTGAATGTCTCTCGGTCTGCGTCTCAGCTTTCTCGGTTAGTTGGTTCAAGTAGTCTTGATTAGACGCCTTGAGGTCCGTTGTCGACTTGTCCAGAACGTCAGCTACCTTATCCTGGTTCTTCTCCAATTCCTCCGGCACCGTCTTTAGGGTTTCAGACATTTGCTGCAGCTGCGTGTCGATAAGCTCCTTCTTGGATGCGAGTTCGCTGCCGTGGAGTTGTCTTTGATCCGCAAACTTGTCAGTGGCGACATGAATAAACTGCTCCTGACTCTCTTTCAACGCTTCCGATGACGAGCTTTTGACGGACGAATTGATTGTCTCGGTTACATTTTCAAATGAATTCTTCACTTCATCAGCCAAGTGCTCGGACACATGGTTGAGGACGCTCCCTCTATTCAACCGACTGGCCACCATAAAGCAAAGGAAGCCGCCTACAGCGCCAATAATGACGCTAAGTCCATCCAGCCCGCTTATCAGCGCCGTCAAATCTTCCATGGTTTAGCCCCTGTCGTCAGTCGAATTTGGCTTGCTGGCATTTTACCATTATTCGATGCGAGCATGATAGCTCCCGCTGGCTTCCCCTTTCGCGCCAACTTGCCCGTGTTATAATGAGCGGCGCGGTTGGAATGAGAAAGGGAATCGCTTGACATCTCTAGTGCTTACGGTGCGGGAGACATTGCGTTATCGCGGCGCGATCGGGCAATGGAGTTGGGTGCTGCATCGCCTGACTGGCGTCGGCGTTGTGCTCTTCCTGGCGCTGCATGTGATCGACACCTCTTGGGCGGTCTTCTATCCTGATCTTTACGTGAAAGCCATCGCCGCCTATCAATCGCCGCTATTTACGATAGGTGAGTTCGGCCTGGTCTTCGCGGTCGTCTACCACGCCTTTAACGGCATCCGCATCATCATATTTGATTACAAGCCGGAGCTTTGGCGGCATCAGGCGAGGGCGGCGATCGCGGTGCTGGTATTGACCTTGCTGGTGCTGGCGCCTGTTTTCTTGGGCATGTTGTCTCATGTGGTCGACTTTTATGTCGGCGAGGCGGCGATCGCTGGTGACCGAATGCTGGATGTGGTGGTCTTCTCGATCCTGGAGCAGCTGCCCTTCATCGCCGGCTTCGTCGGCGTGCTGGCGGCGGCAATCGTGTTGGCGGCGGTTTACAGCTTGATTAGCGGCGAGCCGTCATCCGGCGGCAAATACCCGCAAGCGAGCCCGATTGAGCGCTTCTGGTGGGGGTTTATGCGGCTAAGCGGCATCTTGATCCTGCCGCTGGTCTTCGGTCATCTGGCTCTGATGCACGTGGTGCAGGGCGTCTTCGATATCACGGCGGCGCAGGAAATCGCCGGCACGATGGCGGTCAACGGGACGATCGGCGCCGTGCCGAGCGCGGTAGAGTTTGTCTATCATCGCTGGTCCTATGCCGCTGGCGGCTTGTTCGTCTGGCGCGTTTACGATCTTTTTTTGCTGGTGCTGGTGACAATCCACGGCTTCAATGGCTTGCGTTATGTATTGACGGATTACACCAGCGGCAACAACTTCGCGCGGCGGACTGCGGTCGCGCTCTGCACGGTGATGGCGGCGGTGCTGCTGGCGGTTGGCGGGGCGTCCTTGCTGGTCCCGCTGGAGAAGGACATTATTGAAGAGGCGATGGCGGCTACGGCGGAGATTTATGAGCTGCGCGGCGAAGCGTTGCCGCCGGAGCTGGAAGCGTTCCTGCCTGAGGATCCGTAAACGCTAAGCCGCTGCGACCAGGCGAGCTTCATGCGCGGCTTAAAGCAACCGACTACTAAGGCTTTACCACAGACGAAAAGGGCGTCACAGATAACACAGAGGGATATATGGCTGTTTCACAATCGCGCCAATGGGAAATTATCGATGAAATGCTTGGGACGCCCACGGCTCCAATTGATATGCTTCGCGCGACCGGGCGAGCGACGCTTGGTGTCTTCGCAAGCCGGCAGCTCGTACATACAAATTCTGCCTACCACCGCCGATGATAGATAATAGCTTAGTAGGGGACATGCCCGGCAAGGGCGATAGTCACGACTCTTGATTAACTGGGGGATTGATGCAAATCCATAAGCACGATGCGATCATCATAGGCGCGGGTGGCGCCGGGCTGATGGCGGCGCTATACGCCAGCAAAGGTGGCGCCGATGTCGCGGTGGTCAGCAAGCTCTACCCGACCCGCAGCCATACCGGCACGGCGCAGGGCGGCATCGGCGCAGCGCTGGGCAACCTGGACGAAGACAAGCCGATCTATCACACCTATGACACGGTGAAAGGCGGCGACTACCTGGCTGATCAGCATGCGGCCAAGATCCTGGCGGAGAACGCGGTGGAAGCGGTCATTGAACTGGAGCACATGGGTTTACCCTTCGATCGCACATCGGAGCGGCGCATCAGCCAACGGCGCTTCGGCGGGCATACGCGCAACTTCGGCGAAGAGCTGGTGCGGCGCGCCTGTCACGCGGCCGACCGCACTGGGCACATGATCTTGCAGACGCTCTATCAGCAATGCATTAAGAACGAAGTCAAATTCTTTGATGAATTCCAAGTTGTGGATATGATTGTCGTTGATGGCGTGGTCGCGGGCGTCGTCGCGATTGAATTAGGCACGGGCGAATTCCACATCTTCCACGGCAAAGCCAGCTTCTTCGCTTCTGGCGGCTGGGGGCGCTGCTGGTCAGTGACGAGCAACGCCCATTCGCTGACGGGCGATGGCGCGGCGATAGCTTTGCGGCGCGGTGTGCCGCTGCAAGATATGGAATTCTTTCAGTTTCACCCGACCGGCATCTACCGCATGGGCATCCTGATCACCGAGGGTGTGCGGGGTGAGGGTGGCGTGCTGATCAACAGCGTGGGCGAGCGCTTCATGGAACGCTACGCGCCGAGCGCGAAGGATCTGGCGAGCCGCGATGTGGTCAGCCGCGCGATTTACCTCGAGACGCGGGCGGGCCGCAGCATCAAGAACCGCGGCTATATGCACCTCGATGTGCGCCCGCAGACGGTCAACCGTTATTTCGCCGAAGAAGGGCGCGACCGCGGAGACTTCATCGACGATTCGACAGTGGAACGCAAGCTGCCTGATATTCTCGACTTCTGTCGCACGTATTTGGGCGTCGATCCGGTTACGGAACCGATGCCGGTGCAGCCGACGGCGCATTACGCCATGGGCGGTATCCCAACAAATATTGATGCCGAAGTCGTCATTGACGCGGCCGGCACGGTGATGGCGGGCGCTTATGCCGCTGGCGAGACCGCTTGCGTCAGCGTACACGGCGCCAATCGACTGGGCACCAACTCGCTGGTTGATCTTGTCGTCTTCGGGCGGCGCGGCGGCATGAAGATGGCGGAATTCGTCAAGGGCGCTGACTGGACGCCGCTGCCGAAAGATGCCGGCGCGTGGATAGAAGCGGAATTCGAACGGATTCGCAGCGGTTCCGGCCGCTCGCGCCCAGGTGAGCTGCGCGCCAAGATGCAAGCGACGATGATGGACAATGTCGGCGTATTCCGCAGCGAAGAAACGCTGACGCAGGGTATCAACGACCTGGCGGAATTGCGCGATCGTTTCAACAGGGACTTGCATATTGACGACAAATCGCGCGTATTCAATACCGATCTGATGGAAGCTTGGGAATTCGGCTGCCTGCTGGATTTAGCCGATGTTACGGCGCGGACGGCGCTCGAGCGGAAAGAGAGCCGCGGCGCCCATAGTCGCGAAGATTTCAAGAAGCGTGATGATGAAAACTGGCTGGCGCATTCGTTGGTCTATCAGCAGGGCGAGATGAACGACCCAAGTTATGAAGCCCACTTCGACAAGAAGGTCGATCTTTCGTTGTGGGAGGCGGAAAAAGAAGCGGGCACGCCGGAAGACCAACAGAGATTCCGGCCGGTCGAGCGCGTGTATTAGCGGTTTAGCCAATGATTTTCTTTGCCACAGTGGCACAGCGACGACATGCGGGGGCGGCATTTTGCGTCGCGCTTCACCAGCGAGAGCCAGTTGACATGGAAGCAGGCAACAGAATCAGACGGCGGACATCGTTATAATGGTTGTTTATGTGCGCTGTCGGATATTGAGTAGACCGATATGAGGGAAAAGCCGGCGGTGAAATCATTTATTGACGTCATTCGATTCTATGGCTTGCTCGGTCGTTTAATTTATTTGCATATTCGCTACGTTTACTTGCACATAAAGTATTACTTTCTCAAAGCGGCGGGGGCGGCGCTTATTGAAGCGGTGAAATTGGAATACTGCATCAAATCTCTGTCAAAAGAAGACCGCGTTATTTTTGCGACATGTATTGCCGTCGCCATCTATATGTCGGCGCTGGTTATGTTTATCCGCACTTAGACTGGATGTGAACGAATGGACGTAACTTTCAAAATCAGACGGCGGAACCCGGACGCGCTCGGCCAAGAAAAGCCCTACTGGCAAGAATTCGTTCTGGCAGACGTCGACCCGACAGACCGCGTCTTGGAGATGCTGCATCGCATCAAATGGGAGCAGGACGGCTCGCTTTCGCTGCGGCGCTCCTGCGCGCACGGCGTTTGCGGCTCCGATGCTATGCGCATCAATGGCGTCAATCGTTTAGCTTGCAAGATCCTTATACGCGATGTGGGCGAGAAGGTGCAGGTGGAGCCGATTCTGGGCTTGCCCGTCATCAAGGACTTGATCGTTGATATGGAGCCCTTTTTTGATCATTACAAGCAGGTGATGCCATTCTTCGTCAATGATGATCCGGTTCCGGCAGATGGGCGCGAGCGGCTGCAAACGCAGGCGAATCGCGAGCAATTCGACGATTCAACCAAGTGCATCCTTTGCGCATGCTGCACGACTTCTTGCCCCAGTTTCTGGGCGAACGGGCATTATGTCGGTCCAGCCGCCATCGTTGGGGCGCATCGTTTCATCTTTGATACGCGCGATCAAGCGGGCAAAGAGCGGCTGGATATTCTCAGCGAACCCAATGGCGTCTGGCGCTGCCGCACGATTTTCAACTGCACGCCGGCTTGCCCGCGCGATATTGAAGTTACCAAAGCCATCGGCGAGGTTAAATTGGCGATCCGAAAAGGCACAAATGTTGGCATTATCGAAACAAGTGCGATACACTAATGAGCAAGCGTGGAAATCTGGCGTAAATTGCGTCGGCGCGCTCGGTTCAAATGCACAATTATTTGGAGGTTGACATGAAGCGTATAGAAAGAAGGTCACCGTTCTGGTCGCGGCTTCTGGGCTTGCTAATCACCTTCGTGATCATCGCCGTGCTTGTATTCGGCGGTGTGAAGAATTTGACCAGTGAGTTGACTGCTTCGCAGAACGCCTTGGCCGCCAGTCAGTACGAGCTTGGCAGGACGCAGAACGCCTTGGATAACACGCGCGCGCAGTTGACCGTCGTGGAGAATGCGCTCGCCAGCGCTTCCGCCGAGGTCGACCGGATGGGCCGCAAGTTGGAGGCGAACCAACAGCAGCTTGAGGCCGCGGGCAGCAGAATTGTCGTTTTGAATCACGCCAACGATCAGATGAAGCAGCGTTGGGGTTATAGCCTGCGCGCGCTCGCGCAACGCAACGAGCAGCTTATCGCCACCGATCAGGCTTTGCGCTCGACGCAAGCGGAGTTGCAGCGGCTGCGCAACCAGCCCCAGTGGAGCGTAATCGTGACCAGTGAGCGCGAGATGCAAGCGGCTTACCGCGAGCGCTCCGCCATGGCGCAAACGCGCATGATGGTCGAAGGCGATGGCGGCTTCTTGTACTACGAAGGCATGGCCGCGCGGCATGAGGTCGAGAAATACGCGTCTTATGCCGAGCGCACGCAAGTCATTCTGACGACGACAGCGCCGGGCCATGATGTGCTGCGGTGCTTGAACGACGCCAGCCTGGGTTGCGGGGTGGTTGTCGCGGCGCAGGAGCAGGCTATGCAAATGCAAGCCTATTCCTATGAGTCGCGCTTCCAAAGCCAGGAAATGCTGATGGTAGATGGGCGGCGCGGCCGGCGCCGGTAGATTTTCGGCGCGGCATCCAAGCGAATAAGCGATCTGCAAGGTCTGTAATTGGGCGGAGCGTTCCGGCAGGAATGGTCCGCCTTGCAACTATCTCCAAGCGCGAAGCTGCGGGATTAGATAGAAATTGATGACGGGCGACCTATAGCGGTCGCCCCTACATTTTCCCACTTAAGCGCGTCACAACTTCCGCAGAGAGCTAGACCGGCTTGTGTCGCGGCGATTCGCATCAGATACTGGAGAGCGTATGAGCACGGTAGTTCGATCGGAACCAGCAGGTCTTCCGCACAAAGCCGCCATCATCGGCGCAGGCACGATGGGCTTGGGCGTCGCCGAAACTTTCGCGTTGGCTGGGTTGGATGTCACGCTAGTTGACGATACGCCGGATGCATCTGAACAGGCGCTATCACGACTTCAAGCGCGCGTCCGCGGTCATGTCGACGCCGGGCTGCTGCCGGAAACTGCTATCGAGGCGGCGAGGAAAGTACGCGCGGCGAGTGAAATCGCGGAGGCGGTCGCGAAGGCCGATCTCGTCTTAGAAGCGGTGCCTGAACGCATCGAGATCAAGCGCGCTGTGCTGGCAGAGTGTGATGCCCGGGCGCCGGCCGATGCGATAATCGCAACCAATACCTCATCGCTGCCTATCGACGACTTGGCGGCGACCGTCGCAAAAAAAGATCGCTTCCTGGGCATGCATTGGTTTAATCCGCCGGAATGGACGCCCGCAGTCGAGCTCATCCCATCGGCGCTTACCAGTCGTGAGACTTTGGAGCGCGCGCGCGAGTTTCTGCTGGCGATTGGCAAGAAGCCGGTGACGGTTGCGAGCGGTCCAGGCTTCGTCGCCAATCGGATTCAATTTGCGCTCTTCCGCGAGGCGCTGGCCTGCGTCGAAGAGGGGCTGGCGACGGCGCAAGAAGTTGATGAGCTTGTGCGAAGCAGCTTTGGATTCCGTCTGCCATTTTATGGTCCATTTCAAGTTGCTGATATGGCGGGCTTGGATGTCTATGTCAATATCCTGGATGTGCTGGCGGAGGGATTGGGTGCGGACTGGGAGGCGGCGGGGGCGCTGCGCGACATCGTGGCTGAAGGACGAATTGGCGCCAAGGCGCTGGCTGGGTTTTATGATTACAGCGAAGCGGAACTCGCGGATCTGCTGATTGAACGAGACAGGCGCTATGCCGCGCTATTGCGATTGCTGGCCGACTTTTAGGCGCGGTCCCAAATAGTGACTGGCGGGAACATCGCTAATTGACCCTGACCCAAAGCCTGAGTTCTCTGTGCTCTCTGTGTTGCCTCTTTTCCTCTGTGGTGAAAATACGCGCGGTTCTCGACTCAGGGCAATTCCCAACAGATTCGCCACATCCCCGGTGCCGTCCCATCTTGACAGTGAGCGCGCGCCGTCGTACAATCGCCGCTCATCACGGGAAGCCTGCCTTGAGGGTGCTCTGCCGGCGTGGTACAATCTCGCGGTTGCGCCACCATAGCTCAATTGGCAGAGCACCTGTTTTGTAAACAGGTTGTTCTGGGTTCGAGTCCCAGTGGTGGCTATGGCTTAACAGCCGAATCAGATGGGTCGGTGCCCGAGTGGCTAAAGGGGGCGGACTGTAAATTCGCTGGCGAGAGCCTACACTGGTTCGAATCCAGTCCGGCCCACTGTTGATCTGAACCGTCAGTCGAATCAAGGCGAGCGGTTTAGCGCCTCCGTAGCTCAGGGGTAGAGCGCTCCCTTGGTAAGGGCGAGGTCATGAGTTCAAATCTCATCGGAGGCTCTGCAAAGTGTAGCGAATTGCAAACAAAATACCCCCACCTCAAACCCCTCCCCGTCCGCCAGTGTCGGCGGTCAGTGTCTACGCGACCTACGCGGAGCATAAAGGGGGAGGAGCTAAAAGGCGAAGGGTGGTCCCTGTCCCTCCTTGTGGGGGCAAGGGGCCCGGGGATGGGGCGGCAAGGAGATAACCATGGCAAAGAAGGGCCAGCGCATTGTCGTCAAAATGCGCAGCACCGAAAGCGGGCATATTTACATCACTGAGAAGAGCCGCCGCAATACGCAGGGGCGCCTCGAGTTGCGCAAGTTCGATCCCTATTTGCGCAAGCATGTGCTGTATCGCGAAACCAAGTAGATTTGCGCCGCGTAATGGTGTATAGTATTTGAGGGACGCGCCGATAGCATAGGGGTATAGCTCAGTTGGTAGAGCGACGGTCTCCAAAACCGTAGGTCGAGAGTTCGAGTCTTTCTGCCCCTGTATCGAAACCCATAAGCACCGTCCTCCGCGGCGGTGTTTATATATCAGGGCTGGGCGATTTTGCCCGGAGACAGTGTGAGGAGCAAAGGCGAATGGCGGTAGAAGAGCAAGCACAAAGCGCCTTGACCCAGAAAAAAGGGAAGTCGACGCCGGGCCGGCGCACACGCAAGGTCAAAACGACAGCAAAAGCCGAACCGCAGGGCAATACCATGACGCGCCCGCTGTACATGACGGTTGATTACTTCAGCAATGTGCGTTCCGAGCTGAACAAGGTGGCTTGGCCCAGCAGGCATGATACCCGGCGGCTTACGATACTCTGCATTAATGTGACGATCGCCTCGGCGATATTCCTCGGCATTTTGGCGGTGATTTGGTCCGAATTCATGCGTATCGGTTTGAACCCGGGCATGGCTTGGATGTTGCTGACGGTCATCGTGGCGATGGTCGGCGGCGCTTTCTTCATGATCCGGCGCGGGTCAATATAAACCGAGTGGCAGCGCCTTCTGTCAGTTTGGACAAAGAAATCTCATGAGCGAGCAGCGGCAAGACACAATTGAACAGACCGATTACGATCCCGAACCGGTCGTCATTGATGAGGCCGAAGACGAGGTCGAAGGTTTGAACATCACGCTGGATGACGGGACGGCTGCGGAAGACGATCTCGAACGAAGCTGGTTCTTCATCCACTGCTATTCGGGCTACGAGAAAAAGGTCGAGCACGCCTTGCGCCAGCGCATTGAAACGATGGGCATGCAAGATCAGATATACGATGTGCTCATTCCGACTGAAGACGAGATCGAAGTCAAGGATGGCAAGCGGCGCACGGTCGAGAAACGCGTCTTCCCCGGCTACGTCATGGTGCAGATGCGCTGGGACATGGACGAAGGCGAGCTGGACAAAGACGCCTGGTATACCGTGCGCAACACGCCGGGCGTGGTTGGATTCGTCGGGGGCGAAAGCCAGCCGACGCCGCTGCGGCCCGAAGAGGTCAAGCGCATCATGGACCGCATGGACTCCGAAGATACGGTGGTCAAGGTCGATTACAAGATCGGCGAGCGCGTGCGCATAGTCGGCGGTCCCTTCAACGATTTTCCCGGCACGGTGGCGTCCATCGATTCCGGACGTGAGAAAGTGCGCGTGATGGTGGATTTCTTCGGGCGCGAAACGGCGGTCGTGCTCAGCTTCATGGAAGTGGAACGCATGTAGTCATTTCACCGCCACCCTGTGTCCCTCCCCGACCGCCAGTGTCGGCGGTCAGTGTCTACGCGACCTACACGACCTACGCGGCGCATCAAGCGGGAGGGAATCCGTGGCGAGGTATGGACTCCCTTCCCTCGTTTTGGGATCACGTTGACATTTACCTGTGGGAAGGGCTGGGGATGAAGTCAAGTCAGTAAGCGATTTATAGAACGAGGATACAAGATGGCAAAGAAAGTAAAGGCAATCGTCAAGCTGCAGATACCGGCGGGCAAAGCCAATCCGGCGCCGCCGATTGGACCGGCTTTGGCGCAGCACGGCATCAATCTGATGCAATTCTGCAAGGAATACAACGGTCGCACCTCAAGCCGCATGGGCGAGATCGTGCCGGCGGAGATCACGGTCTTCATGGACGGCTCTTTCAAGTTCGCGTTGAAGAGCCCGCCGACATCCTTCCTCATCAAGAAGGCGGCTGGCATCGACAAAGCCGCTTCAAACCCGCTGCTGGAAACGGTGGCGACATTGAATCGCGACCAGGTGCGCGAAATCGCGCAGGTCAAGCTCAGTGATATGAACGCCATTGACATTGAAGGCGCGATGCGTCAAGTTGAGGGCACCGCCCGGCAGATGGGCATCAAGGTCGCCAGCGAGTCGTAGCGCGGCAATCGCGCGAATAGCGGATGGCAAGGTAAATCAAAGCGAAGTCGTGGGAGGGCGCCAAAGCCCGCTGACCACAAGGAGACGAAAAGATGGGAAAGCGATACAAAGACGCGCTGAAGACCTTTGACCGCGGGCGGAATTTTCCGATGGCTGAGGCGCTGACGCTAGTGAAGGACAACGCCAGGGCGAAATTTGACGAGACGATTGAGGTGCATTTTCGGCTGGGCATTGACCCGCGACACAGCGATCAGCAGATCCGTACGACGGTGATGCTGCCGCATGGCACCGGCAAGACAATCCGCATTTTGGCTTTTGTGGAAGAAGGTCAGGAAGAGGCGACTCTTGCCGCTGGCGCCGATGTCATCGGTACCGACGAGGTGATCAACCAGATTCGCAATGAGGGCTGGCTGGAGTTTGACGCCACCATCGCCACGCCGCCGATGATGCGCAAGATTGGCCCGATCGCGCGCATTCTGGGCCCCCGTGGCTTGATGCCGAATCCGAAAGCCGGAACGGTCGTGCCGCCGGACGACATCCCGCGCGTGATCAACGAATTGAAGGCGGGACGGGTCGAATTCCGCAATGACCGCACCGGCAACTTGCATATCCCCGTTGGCAAAGCCAGTTTCACGCATGAGCAATTGGCGGATAATCTGCAAACCTTGGTGGATGCGGTACAAGCAGCCAAGCCCGATTCGCTGAAAGGCGCGTACGTCCGGCGCATGGTATTGACCTCGACCATGGGGCCCGGCGTTCGCGTTGAATCGACAGTGACCTAAGCGCGTTGCGTGACAACCTTACTGTTGTAGGGGCGAGCCGCCGGCTCGCCCTTTTGCGTCCGACTAGCAGGCAGCCTGACTGACCGCCGGTCGCGTAGGTCGCGTAGACACTGACCGCCGACACTGACCGTCAACCGCCTCCGCCTGGAACAGTCGCAGCTTGCTTATTTCTTCAGACGCTCGAAGAACGTTTTGCGGAACTTTGCCACTTTCGGCGCGATGACGTAGGCGCAGTATCCCGCGCGCGGATTGTTGACGAAGTAATCCTGATGATAATCTTCGGCAACCCAGAAGGTGCTGGCTGGACTGATCTCGGTGACGATGCCGCCGCGGTAGAGCCCCTCATTTTCGATGCGACTGATCGTGGCTTCGGCGACGCGTTTCTGCTCTTCGCTGTGATACCAGATGCCGGAGCGATATTGCGGCCCGACATCGTTGCCCTGGCGATTTAGCGTGGTCGGATCGTGGGTAGCGAAGAAGATGTTCAGGATGTCTTCAAAGCTGATAACATCATTGTCAAAGGTGACATTGACCACCTCGGCGTGCCCGGTGGTCTTGGCGCAGACTTGCTCGTAAGTCGGGTTATCGACATGCCCGCCCATATAACCCGAGAGTGCTGACTCGACGCCGATCAACTGATTGTAGACGGCTTCTACGCACCAGAAGCAGCCGCCGCCCAGGGTTGCGATTTCTAAACTCATGACCTTAATCCCTTTACCTTTGACGAATGCCCCTATTATGGACGCCAATTCTTGCCGAATTCCTACGGCTGCGTATGGCTTTCATCAAAGCGTTGCGTTTCCTCAACCGCTCGCGTCAAGCGCGCCCACTCCGCCAGCGACAAAGTTTCGGCGCGGCACCGCGGATCAATCTCGGCGGCGCGGAGCAGCTCTCGGGCGGCTGACGATTTGATCCGCAAACCGCCTGCGAGCGCGTTTTTCAGCTGTTTGCGCTTCATGCTAAAGCCAGCCCGGACCACGCGAAAAAAGCGCTGGGAGCAGGGCGCCTCAATCGGTGGCTTGTCGTGCGTATCGAGACGCACGATGGCGCTGTCGATATTGGGGCGGGGCCAGAAAACCGCGGGACCAAAGCGACTGACAATGCGCGCATTGCCATAATACTGCGCGGCGATTGACAGCAGGCTCATCGCCCCGGGCGCGCCGACGACGCGTTCCGCAACTTCATATTGCATGGTCATAACCAGGCGCCGGGGCTGCCGGCGCGCTTCGAGAAAATGCCAGAGGATCGCAGAGCTGATGTAATAAGGCGCGTTCGCTACAACGATGTAGTCGTCGGCGCCGACCAATGCGGCGATATCTGTCTTAAGAATATCGTTGAAAACGAGATAGACATTGGCGGCGTCCTCGAAGCGTTCTTCAAGCAGCGGGCGCAGGCGCCAGTCGACCTCGATCGAGAAGACATTCTCGGCTGCCGCAGCCAATCGCTCGGTCAGCGCGCCGGTGCCAGCGCCAACTTCGACGACAGTGTCGGTCGATTGCGCCTCGGCGGTTGACACGATTTTCTCCAACGCGTTCGGGTCGTGCATGAAGTTTTGCCCGAGGCTCTTCTTGGGCAAAATATCGTAGCTATCGAGCAGCGTCTTGGGATTGTGCGCCATCGCAGGCTTTCGGCTGGTCCATTATTTTCGGGCATTCGCAGTTGACCATAGCGCGGCGCTTTTGAGTAGGGTAGGAGCAATCGACGCTGGGGATTCTGCTAGAATGAGAAACGTGAAGTCGGCAGTGTAGGCGGAGAATATGACCTTATTCGATCCTGGTTTCTTGCCCGTCCTCATATTCACTCTCCGAGTCACCAACAATGTCATCGGCACCTTGCGGCTGATATTGGTATCGCGCGGGCAGCGCGTTTGGGGCTTTGCCTTCGCCTCCCTGGAGTCGCTGCTGTTTGCCTATACCGCCGGGCAAGTGATTACGGACTTGAACAATATTCCCAATCTGGCTGCTTACGTATTCGGTTTCGCCGTCGGCGGCTTGGTCGGCATGCAGGTGGAGAATCGTTTTGTAAAGTCATACGAGAGTGTGACGGTCGTCGCCTCGCGCGAGGTCTCGCATGAGATGGCGGTGGCGCTGCGCGAGCGCGGGCATGGCGTCACCGAAATCATGGGCGAGGGCGCCCGCGGCGAGGTTGAGGAGTTGCATGTCATCGTTCATCGCCGCGATCTGCATCAGGTGCTGAATATCATCCACGACATCAAGAAAGATGTATTCGTGACGGTGGAGCACTCGGAGTTCATCCGCGGCGGTTGGATCCGCGCGCATCGGCGCTGAGCCTGTCAGATGCGGAATAGAAACGGCCGCTGGTCGGCGCCCTTCGTTCTGATTGCCACTCTGTGTCTGTGGGCGAATTTCGCCCTTCGTCTTCACAACATTGATACGCTCCCCTTGTTCCTCGACGAAACGATCGTGGTAGGTGAAAGCAAAGCGATCGCCAGCGGCACCTTTCTGCACCATGCGTCATTTGGAAAGTTTGCGCTTCCGTATTTCCTCTTGCCGTTTCAGCCAACATATCAGGCTGCCTGGATAATCCGCGTGAGCCTGCTGATTTGGACCTGTCTGGGCTTCTCCAGTGGACTGGCCATAGCAAGGCGCTATGGTGGATTGCGGGCCGCTCTGGTCGCCGCGGCGCTGATGGCGTTCTCGCCTATGCTATTCTTCTTTGATCGCTTAGCGTTAGGCGATACCATGGCGCACGCTGCCGTTACGCTGTGGTTTTGGTCGCTTTTACAACTGTTCGGTCGACAGTCGCCACGATATTCCCTTGCCTGTGTGAGTGGCATCCTGTTTGTCGTCTGCTTGCTCGCCAAGGCGACTTCGCTTCTGCTGCTGCCATTGCCGCTTGTGATGGCAGTTTTGATGGCGCCGTGGGCTGTCTCGAGCCGCGCGAAGGTAATCGCCTGCGTCTACTTAACCGGCGCGATCCTGTGCCTGCCATTTTCTATTGCGCTGTCATCTCGCAATCTTGATTACTTCTGGCAATATGGCAACTTCGGCGCGTCCGCGGGAACTCTTCTAAGCCTTGCGCGCCTGGGGCGCAACCTTTCATTTTTGCTGGAAGCGCTGATCAGCTATCATGGTTTGGCGTTCCTTGCTGTCTCTGCTGCCGCTTGTCTGCTTGCCGGCCTGCTGAAACCTCGAATCATGCTGTCGATTTACGCGGGCGCAATCGGCTACTGCTTCGCCATTATCTGGTTTAGCGATGATCTCTTGTTCGGGCGGTTTTTCATTCCGGTCTTGCCACTATACTTTGTTG
The DNA here is from genome assembly GCA_028875185.1 of Chloroflexota bacterium. Lineage (GTDB taxonomy): Bacteria > Chloroflexota > Anaerolineae > Aggregatilineales > Phototrophicaceae > UBA6055. The sequence continues at coordinate 18,409 of JAPPFH010000135.1, forward strand.
GCGCGAGCATTGCGATTTCCGCGTTGGCTCGGTCGATCCGGATCCGCGTCAATCTTCGTACAGGTCCGATCATCTTTGCATGTCTGGCATTGTGGGTCTATACAGTCTCGTTGCCTTTCCTAAACGCGCTTTATGTCGATCCTGCAAGCGCCGATTTGTTCCGAGTCGATAAAAGCGAGTACATCCGAAATGAATCCTCAGGTTATGGTGTTCCGGAACTTGCGCAATATCTGGTTGATCAGACTGAAAGCGGACAGAGCTATGTTGTAGGGGCGTTCATCGGCTGCGAAACCTTAAGACTTTATCTACCCCCCCCCCCCGCCGCAATTCTTTCTTGATTGTCCAAACGTGCTGTCAGGCGATCGACGAGCCAAGTATCTCAATTCATACCTGCCAGGTGTTGCGGAGGAAGTCGGGCACGTTCTGCTCGTTTTGGAAACGAATGGCTTCGTGTTAAAGGAAGAATTGACAGACATTCAACTGACACTGGTTGCCGAGTTCTCTCATTCCGGAAACCACAGCGTCATTCAGTTGTTTTCCGCCAACAAGACTCCACCGGAACAGTAGTGTGCGGCAGAGGCGAGTTTATTCTTCCGCCAGCGCCAGCTCGACGAAGTAAGCAGGGTATTCGAGCAGGCGATGGATCGGGCATTTGCCGGCGATATCGCGCAATCGCCGACGCTGCTTGTCGTCAAGGTCGCCATGGAAAACCAGCGCTTCACGCACTTCGTGCACAAAGGCGTCGCTTCCCTCATGCGCCGGGTAATCCCCTCCTTTGAAGCGCTCGTAGTCAAGCGTCACTTCGACGCGCTGCAAGTCCCAGCCTTTGCGCTCGGCGTAGAGCCGGCAGGTGATCGCCATGCAGGAGCCGAGAGCGCCCAGCATCATTTCGCCAGGCGTCGGCGCGCTGTCGGCGCCGCCGGCATCGGCTGGTTCATCAGCGTGCCATTGGTGCTGGCGCGCGTTTATCGTGGCGCGCGTGCCGTTTTCGAGAACGATGTCGACGGGCATGGGACGCTCCTCTGGTTTGGCGCGTGAGAATGATGCAAGCTAGCTGGATTCAGGTGGAAACAGTTTGTTTAACGCCAACTCAAAGCCGGGCATACAGTCATAGCCGCCAAGCAGGTCGCCCTGGCGCTTAAGCTCGGAATGGATCGCGCCATCTTCGCCCAGGCGGCAGACTACGACGCTTTGCCTCTCTGGCTGAACGAGCCAAACGATGATCGTGCCATGCTCGAGGTAAGCGCGCGCCTTCTGCCACAGTTTGCTCATCGTGTCGGATGGCGATTGTATTTCGACCGCCAAGTCTGGCATCGTTGGCACATAGCCTTCTGGTGGCGGGTCGGGCAACTGGTCGAAACGCTGAAACGCGACATCTGGCAATAGCGCTGTATGGCGGGTTGTGGGCGGGTGGAAACCGCATTCGGTGGTTACTTCGCCTAGCCCAAATCTTACTTCGTATTCGTAGAGGAAGTGCCCGATCCGTACTTGAAGTCTAGCATGCGGCCGTTTGGGCATCTCGTCCTCATACAATACTCCATCAATGAGATAATACTTGTGATGCTCGAGCGCGGGATCGCTTTCCATCGCCCACAAATCGTCTACGGTGTATAGATTCTCTTGGATGGCCATTTCTAATCCGCCGTCAACTGACGCGTTTGCCCAATTATAACACAGCAGAAACTCGGCACTATAACTGTGAATGAAAGGCTGGACCCGACTCAGAGGCCGTAACCGCTCGGCGGAATCGCGAGCAGAAACATGACGGACAAGCTGGCGATCAAAAGCGGCAGGAGGATGACGATGGCGATATCGCGCAATCGCTGACGCTGCTTGTCGTCAAGGTCGCCATGGAAGGCCAGCGCTTCACGCACTTCGTGCACAAAGGCGTCGCTTCCCTCATGCGCCGGGTAATCCCCTCCTTTGAAGCGCTCGTAGTCAAGCGTCACTTCGACGCGCTGCAAGTCCCAGCCTTTGCGCTCGGCGTAGAGCCGGCAGGTGATCGCCATGCAGGAGCCGAGAGCGCCCAGCATCATTTCGCCAGGCGTCGGCGCGCTGTCGGCGCCGCCGGCATCGGCTGGTTCATCAGCGTGCCATTGGTGCTGGCGCGCGTTTATCGTGGCGCGCGTGCCGTTTTCGAGAACGATGTCGACGGGCATGGGACGCTCCTCTGGTTTGGCGCGTGAGAATGATGCAAGCTAGCTGGATTCAGGTGGAAACAGTTTGTTTAACGCCAACTCAAAGCCGGGCATACAGTCATAGCCGCCAAGCAGGTCGCCCTGGCGCTTAAGCTCGGAATGGATCGCGCCATCTTCGCCCAGGCGGCAGACTACGACGCTTTGCCTCTCTGGCTGAACGAGCCAAACGATGATCGTGCCATGCTCGAGGTAAGCGCGCGCCTTCTGCCACAGTTTGCTCATCGTGTCGGATGGCGATTGTATTTCGACCGCCAAGTCTGGCATCGTTGGCACATAGCCTTCTGGTGGCGGGTCGGGCAACTGGTCGAAACGCTGAAACGCGACATCTGGCAATAGCGCTGTATGGCGGGTTGTGGGCGGGTGGAAACCGCATTCGGTGGTTACTTCGCCTAGCCCAAATCTTACTTCGTATTCGTAGAGGAAGTGCCCGATCCGTACTTGAAGTCTAGCATGCGGCCGTTTGGGCATCTCGTCCTCATACAATACTCCATCAATGAGATAATACTTGTGATGCTCGAGCGCGGGATCGCTTTCCATCGCCCACAAATCGTCTACGGTGTATAGATTCTCTTGGATGGCCATTTCTAATCCGCCGTCAACTGACGCGTTTGCCCAATTATAACACAGCAGAAACTCGGCACTATAACTGTGAATGAAAGGCTGGACCCGACTCAGAGGCCGTAACCGCTCGGCGGAATCGCGAGCAGAAACATGACGGACAAGCCGGCGATCAGAAGCGGCAGGAGGATGACGATGGCGATCAGCCGATTCTCGCTGCGGAGGTGCATGTAGTACCAGATGACCAGGCTCGATTTAACGATGGCGATGCCCAGCAGCAGTACGGCTTTGATCGCCTGCAAAGCCGCGGCGGCATCGGGAATGTCGTGGATGGCGCCGTTGAGGAATTCGGCACTGAGGACTTCGATAACGGTCAAAACAGCCAAGCCCCCGAATACCACGGTATAGACGCCGCCTTCCACCGTGATTTCGCGCCCAAGCAGATTGACGGTGTTGCTGTGGCGCTCGCCCTCGTACGGCATCGCTTCAGCCATCAGTCTCGCTCCTAAACCAGATAAATCAGGGTAAACAGCATGATCCAGACGACATCGACAAAGTGCCAGTATAAACCGAACATTTCAATACCGATGGGGTTGTTGTCGTAGCGGCCCCTCGCGCCGCGCCGCATCACTTCCAAGGCCCAGAGTACGCCGACGAAAACGTGCGCGCCGTGGAAGAAAGTGGGCGCGTAGAAGCGCATGCCGAAAGTGCTCCATTCGGAGGCGGTGTCGAAGCCCAGCACGATGCCGAGATGAGCCAATTCGCTGTATTCGATGTATTGCCCACCGAGGAAGACGATGCCGCCTAGCGCCGTCAGCCCGATCCAGCGCAGCATACCGCTTCGATTGCCCCCCTGCATGGCGCGCAAGCCCATCACCATAAAGAAGCTGCTCGCCAGCAGGACGAAAGTATTGGCGGTGACCAGGGCGACGCCGAGCTCCTCGTGTGCCTGCGCAACGATGTCCTTGTTGTTGATGCGAAAAATAATGTAGCCGACGATCATGATTGAAAAGATGACGATTTCCGACGCCAGATAGAGCCAGACGCCGAGTTTCATATTGTTATTGTGCTCTTCTTCGCTCATGTGCCCGTGGTCGTCGTGGGCGGCGGGAAGGTGACTCGCGGTCAGTTCTGCCATGCTGAATCTCTCGCTTTATTTTTGGTAGCCGATGGCGCGTGGGATGGCGCGGATGACGCTGACGACGCCGCCGGCGATCTTGCCCGCTTCGCGGATTGGCAGGATTTGGGTCCGTTCGCCATCAGTCGGATCGTATTCCTTGACCTCGCGCACGCCGCGGTGCGCCAGATAGAAGAAGATCGCGATGCCCCCGGCCGCCAGCGCCAGCGAAATGAAGATTATCACGATGAAGCCCAGCAAAACCGTGAATTGACTGGTCCCTTCAATCGTTTGATTGGCGAAGTCATCGGGGGGCAGGAGGAGCCCCAGGATGTCCTGGATGGGAATGATGAAATCGCCGAAGCCGTTGGCGAAGAAATCGGCGTTCGGCTCAGTGGCGATTTGCAGTCCGAGTCCATGTGGCAGCAAGGCGAATGTGAATAGCGCAACTGTCGTGATAACGGCGATGGTCAGCACCAGGAAAAGCTGCCCGGCGTAGAACGCCATCATCTGCCAAAGGCAGGAGAGGGTCAACAGCAGCGCGCCCAGCGTCGCCGGGATGCCAGCGATGAGCATCAGAAAGACGCGCCAGAGGGCGAAACCGAAGACGAACCAAATCAGGAACCAGACGACATTCACGATCCAATTAATCAGAAAGAAGCTGACCTGCCAGTAGGGGAAAGCCCAGGGCTTGGGACTGTCATTGATGATGACCCAGGTTAAATCCCAAAGCCATTTGCCGGCGCCGAAAACGGGACCGGTCGTGCGCAGGGCGAAGTCTTTTTCCGGCGCTTCTTCTTCATGCTCATCGGCGTGATCGCCGTGCTCGCTCATCTTGGGATCGAATGCGCCGACGCCCCACATAAACGTGGCCATCGAGACGAAAGCCGCCAAAACCATGCCGACTTGCGCGCCCTCGCTGGAATCGGCGTTCATCCAGACAGGATCCATATTTTGCAAAACGCGCACGGCGTAGACAAAAGCCAACGAGGCGATAAAGCCGATGATCAGCGCGGGAATCGCCCTGGAGAGACCCGGTTTATCCATGCGGCGCTACTCCCATTCCAGTCTTACGAGCCGAGTCGTGCATCGCGTTCCCTCGCTTGGCGAGCGCGGCCCCCGATTCAGCGGATCCAGTAAAGTACGACATAGAACATGAGCCAAGCCAGCGTGACGAAGGTCCAGAGTTTGGCTGTGCCTTCGACCGCCCAGGAATCATGCTCATCGCGGCTGTAGCTGCCGGTCGCCCCGCTACGATATACGTAAACCATAATCGCTAGGATAGCCAGCGCATGCACAAGGTGAAAGCCAGTCATCAAGCGCATGGTAACGCCATACTGCGTGGCCATGGCGGCGTCGGAGACCGATGCGAATTCGTAAACGATGATGGCCATGAATGCGATTCCGAGCGCGATCGCGCCGCGCCAGCGCATCAGGAATCCCGCTACATGATTGCGTCGTAATGTTTGTAATCCCTGCCGGACCATAACCAAACTCAGCAGCAGCGCCAGGGTGGCGGCTGAAGGCAGCAGCGGATCAAATGACGCGACGCCGGCCGGCGGCCACTCGGAGTAACTAAAGCGCAACTGCCAGTTAACGATGATCAGCGCCAGAAAGACCATGATCCAACTGACTTGAAAGATGGTCATGCCGAGGCGGTTGTTTTTCAAGCGCATGTCGGCTTCGCTGCGTCGCGCGAATTTCGGCTTTTGCTGTCGATCAATGGCGGTGGTCATCATTCGTTCATCGTTCTCAATACTGGCGCAGGCGGGAGACTCAATGAGTCGCCCCTACAAGGCTTCTGATAATCTATGGGCTGCCATTGCCGCCGCTGAAAGCCTCATCGACCACGTCCAGGTAGGCGGCTGCGGCTTCAGTGCCATAGCCGTAGGGATTTTCAAAGGGAATCGGATCATCAGCGAAATTTGTCGCCGGCGGCGGCGAGGTCGTCTGCCATTCCAAGGTCAGCGCGCGCCATGGATTGGCGCCGGCGACGGGCCCGTGATAGTAAGACTTGATGACATTGTAGATGACGATGAAACTTGAAAAGCCGAGAACAAAAGCGGAGAAGCTGATCAACTGATTCCAGGGCTGGAAGGCTTCGACGTAGACGGCGACGCGCCGCGGCATGCCCAACATGCCGACAACGTGCATGGGGAAGAAAGTGAACAGGAAGCCGAAGTAAGTGAAAAGAAAGTGAATCCTTCCCAGGCGCTCGTTCATCATACGGCCCGTGACCTTGGGGAACCAGTGATAAAGCGCGGCGTAGACGGCGAAGACGCTGCCGCCGAAGAGCACAAAGTGAAAATGGCTGACGACGAAGTAGGTGTCGTGCACGTGGATATCGAAGGGCAGAGCGGCCAGCATGACGCCGCTGATGCCGCCGATGACGAAGAGCGACAAGAAGCCGAGCGCAAATAGCATGGCGCTGGTGAAGCGGATTTTGCCGCCCCAGATTGTGCCCAGCCAACTGAACATCTTGATGCCAGTGGGCACGGCGATGATCATCGTCGTGATCATGAAGGGGATGCGCAGCTCCGGCTGCAAACTGGTGAACATGTGATGCGCCCAGACGGTGAAGCCGACGAAGGCAATGCCCATGCTCGACAAGCCGACCATGCGATAACCGAAGACCGGCTTTCTGCTGTGTACCGACAGCACCTCGCTGAGCACGCCCATGCCGGGCAAGACCATGATGTAGACGGCCGGATGACTGTAGAACCAGAAGATATTCTGCCAGAGAAGCACATCGCCCCCGCCGGCGGCGTCAAAGAACGTCGTGCCGGCGACGCGGTCAAGCAGCAGCAGAGTGAGCGCGCCAGCCAGGAAAGGCGTGGCCATGACGGCGATGATGCTGGTCGCCAAGACCGCCCAGCAGAGTAAAGGCATACGCCAAATTGTCATCTCGGGCGGGCGCATGTTGAATATCGTCACGATGAAATTGATCGAACCCATGATGGACGAAATGCCGAGCAGATGCGCGCCCAATGCCCAGAGCGTCTGCCCATCGCCGCTGAACAAAGTCGAAAGCGGCGGATAGGAGGTCCAGCCGGCTTCGGCCGGGCTGACGAAATAACCAAGAAGCACGACCACGGCCGCCGGCGGAATCAGCCAGAAGGCGAAAGCGTTCAGCCAAGGGAAAGCCATATCTTTGGCGCCGAGCTGCAGCGGCACGACGAAGTTGCCGAAAGCCGCCCACATCGGAATGATGAAGAGAAAGATCATGATGGTGCCGTGGATGGTAAAGAGGCTGTTATACGCTGCGCCCGAAACCATCACATCAAGCTCGGGCGTCCACAACTCGAGGCGGATGAGCATCGCCATCGCGCCGCCAATCATGAAGAACAAGAAGGCGCTGACGCCATATTGCACGCCGATGATTTTGTGATCGACGCTCCAGCGCAGGTATTCGCTCAAAGCCGGTCGCTGAACGGCTTCAGCTTCGATCTGTTCTCCCTGTGCCCCCAAGGGGACGGCAATTGTTGCCATAGTCGCGTCTTCTCACTCCAGTCTTCGCGTCGTTGGTTTGGCGAGCGCGCCCGTCGGTTCGCTGTCCTTTACATCATGCCGATTCATCGGCGGCTTCCGCTTCGGCATCCGGCGTTTCGGCGCTTTCGTCGCTCTCCATGCCAAAGGTGATATCGACCTCATAGCCAAAGACGGTCTGTATGGCGTCGGGGATGGTCGTGCTGGCGTTTTCCATGTCGCAGTCGGAACTCTCGCCTTGGGTGCAGAGATAAGCCACGATCGAATAGAGTTGCTCGGGCGACATCACATTGCCTGCTTCCACGACATCTGGACCGAAGGCGGCCATCTGCTGATCGTAACCGGGGACGCGGAAGGCGCCCGAATTCCAGATGGAGGTGGCGATATATTCTTCCGCCGATTGCCCGGGCACACGCTCGCCAGCGCGCTCGGCGATGCCATTCAGCGACGGACCGGTGGTGGAGGTCCAGCCCAGGCTGTCCAGGATGTGACAGCTGTTGCAGATGTAGTTCTGTACTTCCATCTCGCCGCGCAAGACCGGATCGGCCGGCGGATTGAGAATGGCGTAGATAGCGGGCTCGTAGAATTGATCAAGGAATTGGGATTCGTCCTCATAGACGATGACCGTGCCGCGCATCCGACCATGCCCGTCGCCGCATAGCTCGGCGCAAACAATGGGGTACTCGGCCGGGTAGGCGCGGCCCTCAACGCGCACGGGCGTGAACCGGAGCTCGGTGGGGCGGCCGCCTTGCGCCGGGTCGCCGGGCAGCAGATCTTGCTTGACACGCATCGCCGGCACCCAGTACGAATGGATGACATCTTGCGTCTGCAAGGTCAAGTCGACATTTTGACCTATGTAGGTGTGCAAATCGGCGCCGCTATTGATGACGATTTGACCGCCATTATCATCAAAGCGCTCGGTGACATACTGATGCGTCCAGGCGTAACGCGCGCCGGTGACATTGATCGAAATGCTGCTCCCGTCCACAAGGTTGACAGAAGCCTTGGGCTCGGAGTTTTGTGTCCAGATGTTGTAGCTCACGACCGCCAAAAAGACGACGACCATCGCCGGGATGATCGTCCAGACGATCTCCAGCAGCGGATTGCCCTGGTAAGTGGGTCCATCGCTATCATCGCCGGGGCGCGCGCGAAAAGCGATGACCGAGATCAGCAGCATGCCCTGGATCAAGAAGAAGACCACGCCACCGATGATCATCAGGATATAAAAGAGCTCGTCGACGCTTTTGGATTCAGCCGAGGCTTGCTCGGGCAGCACCACCGGCACGTAGGTGGCGAACCAGTTGATGCCGATGACGCTAACGAGCAAGAAGACCGCTGTGACGACGACCGCCGCCGGGCTTATCGATGGAATATTGGAACGCGTGTTTTCCATACGGGACTACCGCCTGGTTTCCAACTCGGCGAATGCGCTGCGAATCAAGCCGCCGCGCCGCGCTTGAAGCCGCCTAGGCGCAAGGGCAACTGACCAACTCATCAGCGAATTTGTTCCGCTTGTTAAAATTATCACAATTCTAGCGAAATGACGACTTGTTTACAAGCTCAGGTCTGCCTAGTCGAGTTGAATATGTCAGCAACCCTCAACGCTGAGGACCATACACATATTCACCACAGAGGAAGCGAGGAAACACGGAGATCGCAGAGGGAGCTGCGATGAATTATAGTACCGTTTTCGCTCATTTGAGATTCGCTGTACTTTCATCATCGCTCAAACACTCTCCGTTGGAAAGGCGCGCTGTCTGCGGTAAGATCGTGTGGCTTGGACTGTATTGGTGGCGGGGTGATGAAAGCGAATCGCAACAAGGGTGATTATTTCTGGCTGGCCTTTGCGGCGATCAATTTCCTGTTGCTCGCCGCCGCTGTTGTGCTGGGTCTATTGTCCTTATTCGCCTCGCTGGAGATCGTGCTGACGATCGGCGCTCAGGTGATATGGGGGTCGATGGGCGATACGGTGCAAGCCAAATACACCTTGGTTTTGCTGCGGAACGTCTGGCTTCTTGTCGGCGGCGTCATATTGCTAATTGTCTTCATTTATTGCATCAATCGTTTCTTCAAGCAGTGGCGCGATACGCGCGTGCAGCGCGTGACCATTTGGCTGCTGGTGGTTGAAGCGCTAATTCTCCTGGCGGATCGGTTGCTGGCGCCTCTCTAACTCAAGCCCGGCCGAAATAATAGAATTCCAGGATATCTCGCGTCAAGGGCGCCGCGACCGTCGAGCCCTCGTCGGCGTTCTCCACCATGGTGACGATGACGATTTGCGGCTCCTTGGCTGGCGCGTAGGCGATGAACCAACTGTGCGGCGGGTCGTCCTCGCCGGGCACTTGTGCCGTGCCTGTCTTCCCGCAGATCCCCACGTCAAGCAGCGGCGATGTAAGAAACTGATGGGCGGCGGTGCCGGAATATGAATGGACCACATCACACATGCCGCGGCGGATGATGGCGAGATTGGCGGCGTCCAGCTCGGCGTCGACCATGACTTCGCGCTTGGCGACGCGTGTGCGTTGGTCGAGGATGCCTCGTTCGCGCACGAGATGCGGACGCAGCAGGTAGCCGCCATTGGCGATGGCGGCGTAAAGGCGCGCCATCTGCAAGGGTGTGGCTTGCACTACGCCTTGGCCGATGGACATATTTACCGCGTGGGCGTAAGACCAGGGCAAGCCGGTATACCTTTCGACGTTGTCCGGCGTCGGCAGGATGCCGGCAGCTTCGGGGATGGTATTGATGCCGGTGAGCTGGCCCAAGCCCAGGAGACGCCCGAAGGAAGGCAGCAGCCAGGGATCGCGCGCATTCAAACTGAAACCAGCCTGATAGAAAAACGGATTGCAGCTGTTGGTCACCCCAGTTTGCACCGACATTATGCCGTGGCCGCCGCGCAGCCAGTCATAACGAACATCGGCGCCGTAGGTCCAGCTGCCGGTGCAGTTGTAGCGTGTGGTCTCGTCATAGACGCCACTCTCCAACGCGGCGATGGCGGTCAAGCCTTTCATGACCGAACCAGTCGGATACGCGCCTTGCGCCACCCGATTCAGCAGAGGGTTGCGCTCGTCTTCAACGATGGCGGCGAGCGCATCATTCGCCTGAGCGCGGCCGGTTGCCGGGAAGGGATTCAGGATGTTGCCGTCATACGAAGGATGGCTGACCATCGCCAGGATCTCGCCGTTGTTGACATCCATCATGACGACCGATGCGCCCTGGGAATCGTCTGACCAGGGATTGCTCTCATAAGCGTCCAGCAGGAGCCGTCTGATTTCCGACTGCAGGCGCCCGTCGATCGTGAGCCACAGGCTCTCGGGGACTCGCGACCGAACTTCGCTGAGCGCGCGAATGCGGCGACCATCGGTCGCGACCAACGATAAACGACCGCCGGGGCGCCCGCCCAGGATATCGTTCATGCTCGCCTCTAAGCCACTTTTGCCGATGATCGTCTCGGCGTTGAAGCCGACGGCTTCCAAGCCCGGTATCTGTTCCGCGTCCGGATAACCGACATGACCAATGACATGGGGCAAGAGCGCCCCTTGAACGTAACGGCGCGTGGGCCACTGCCTGAACTCGGCGCCGCAATAAGCCTTCATGAGATCATTGTCTTTTATGTAAACATCCGGCTCAAGAAGACCGGCGTCGACGATCCAGTCCGATTTCGAGCGCAGATTAAAAAGGTCGGCAATCTCTTCTACGGGTTCGTCCAACGATTCAGCGAGAATCTGAAAGCAGACATCGCGGTCGGGGATGCGGCTGTTATTTGCCAAGACGCGCACCATGCGGCCATTTTGGTCGGCGAGCGCTTCGCCGTGGCGGTCGTAGATATTGGCGCGGCTGGGAACTTGCGCCTCGAATACAAGCCGCGCGCCCTCGCCCATTTCCGTGAAGATAGCCGCTGGCGACCAGGCGATGCGCCATCCACCCGCTTGCGGGTCGACAACCAATTGGAGCATGCGTTTCGTATCGGTGAAGCGCCCGAGGTTGCGCGTGTGCAAGGTCAAATCGTACTGGAATGCCAGAACGCGTCCTTCGCCAGACAGGTTGGTTGGCTTGTATTCAATGCGCTCAAGCGTCAGATTCAATTGCGCCAATTCGTAAGCCGCTTGGAATTCGTCAAGGGGCGTCAACTCACGGTTGCGGTAGGTCAGCAAGCTATGCATCTCGGCGAAATCGCCAGCGCCCCAGGCGTCGAGGAAGCGCCGCGCTACCTCGTCGGCGGATTCGAGATCGGCGCCGCGCTGTGGCTCCGGCGGGATTGTGGGCCGGAGGAGGGCTGATTGCTCTGCGCCGCCGCCACAGCTAGCGAGGAAGAGCAGTGCGGCTGCGAGATGAGCCAGGACGAAATTACGCATGACGACTCGCTGGTCCATAGTATGTCAAGACCATCAATTATAGTAGAAACGCGCGAATGTAATTTGTCGCAGCGGAGGTAATCGCCAACGCCTTTTGGACTAGAGCTCAAGCGGCCGAACGGTGCTGTCGGCGATCGTCATAGAGCGGCACATAGTTCGCTTGCGCGGCAATCTCGCCGTCTGCGTTGATGAGGTGGTTATAGACATGTAGGATAGAATCCGTGGGGCTTTCCGCGCGCCAGTAGCGGCGCAAGACGATATCTTCGCCGGCTGGCAATGCGCTCGCGTTTAGATCAAAGCCCAGGAGCTGGACCGCGACCCGGTCGTCGATCGTCCAGATTTCTTGATAAGGATTGTCGTCTGTCCAGATTCTCAGAGCGTATCGCTGGTTCTCTGCCAGATCTCCCGCCCATGACCATGCGAGCGCGATATTCGAGTCGACGAATTCGCTGCCGTTCAGAGGTGAAAGGGGCGCCGGCGCTAGCTGCGTGGCTGGCGTCCCGCTCTCTTGCGCCAGCGCCACAATCGCTGGCGCCTCCTTGACCGCGTCAATGGCGAAACCGGCGGCGCCAATCAGCAGCAGGCGCAAGATTACCGGTTACAGCAGTCGTAGCCTCACGGTTCTGATCTATCCATGTTCACTCAGCTTAAGTTTAGCTTATCATCGACGCTTCTGCTTTTTTGCAGCTTGTACCAACTGGCGGCGGCGCCGATTGCCTGGTCATGGCTGCGCTGTTCCCAAAGCAAATCGAGGCGCGCGCCAAATGCGCGCCCAACCTGGCGCGGCGCCCAGCCCACCGTTGATTCGGGGCGCGGGTGGCTTGCGTAAAGCATGAACAAGCCGCCGGGGGCGAGACGTTCCGCAATCGCGTTGGCGTACCGCTCCACTGCCGCGCCGCTGACTGTATGCCCACAGCCGATGTCGATGATGAGATTGTATTGGGGCAGCAATTCCGGCAAATCGTCGAGGCGCGTCACGTCGTGGCGGAAGAGCCGATACGAGCCGGCGGGGAATTCAGCCAGTTTCTCGCTCGCCATCTCGATCGCTCGCGCGACGAAGTCGACCCCGTCAGCGCGCCAGCCCCGCCACAGCAAATCTCGTATCACCGTTCCGGTGCCGCAGCCGAGGTCCAAAGCGCTGCCCGCCGGCGCAATTTCCAGGAATTCAATGATTTCGGGCGGGGTGACGCCGCTGTCCCAGGGTGTTTCGCCGCTGGCGTAGCGCTCGCTGAAGCGGGTGTGTCGGTCTTCGGTCATGGTCTAATCAATTGCAGGCGCTACAGTTGCGTCTGGCGAAACAGATTGGTTCATGTAATTGGCGCCATGTGAATCACGGTGACGCCGGCGCCGCCTTCCTGCTGCTGCCCTTGCGTCACTTTGCTCACGAGCAGATGCTCGCTCAGATAACCGCGCACCGCTTGACGCAAGCGCCCGGTGCCCTTACCGTGAATGATGCGGCCGAAGGGCAAACCGGCGTTGTAGGCGGCATTGATGTAACGGTCAAGAATCTCCAGGGCATCATCGACGCGTTGCCCGCGGATATCCAATTCCATGCCCGGCGATTCTGACTTTGGCAACTGGGCTTCGGCCGGCTCGAACTTGCGGACGTGCCCGCGTTCAGCAGCGCGCTTTTCGCTGCGCGTCCGGCGGCGCATGTCGCGGAAACGCGCGCGCACGCGCAAAGCGCCGACCTGCACCTGCGCTTCTTTGTCGTCCAACTCGGCAATGACGCCTTCGGCATTGAGCGATTCGAGGAAAACCGTATCGCCGACGCGCGGCGCCCAATCAATATCTTCGAGCCTTTCCATCTCGTCATCGTCAAGCGGCGCGTTTGTCCAATTCGCCATTTTGTCCGCAGCGGCTTTTAGCGCGTTTAAGGTCTCAGCCGGCATGCCCGCCGAACGCATTTCGCCGCGCATTCTGCGCAGTTGCTTGTTGAAATCGGCCAAGTCGTCTTCGGCGTGGCGGCGGGCGGCGCGGATCACATCGCGGCGCTCGTCTTCGATATTGTCGAGGCGCGCCTGGAGTTCATCGCGCTGCTCGGTCATCTGCCCCTGCAAATGCTCAAGTTCGGCGTGCTGCAAACGGATTTCAGCGCGCGTGCGCTGTATCTCGTCGAGCAGGTCATCAGCCTCCAAGTCTTCGGTAGCGACCAAACCACGGGCGTCGGCGACGATAGCGGGGTCAAGCCCGAGGCGCTCGGCGATCGCCAGGGCGTTGGAACGGCCCGGCAGACCAACGATAAGGCGGTAGGTCGGCTGCAGCGTTTCCAGGTCAAATTCGACGCTGGCGTTGCGTACGCCCGCCGTCTCCACGCCATAGACTTTCAGCTCCGGATGATGGGTGGTGACCATGGTAGTCACGCCGCGGTTTCTGAGGCAATTGAGCAGCGCGCGCGCCAATGCCGAGCCTTCGGTCGGGTCGGTCCCGGCGCCGACTTCATCCAGAATGACCAGCGAATGATGATCGGCTCGCTCGAGGGTGTCGATGATATTGGTCATATGCGAAGAAAAGGTCGATAGCGATTGCTCAATGCTCTGTTCGTCACCGATATCGGCGAAGACGCCTTGAAAGACCGAGAGCGCCGCTTCATCCGCCGGAACTTGCAAGCCGCATTGCGCCATCATGACGATTAAGCCGACAGTCTTCAGCGCGACCGTCTTGCCGCCGGTGTTGGGCCCGGTGACCACCAACACCCAGGTGTCATCATCAAAGCTAAGATCGAGCGGAACCACCTTTCCTTTCAGCAGCGGATGACGCGCCGCCTTGAGCTGAACGGTCGCGCCTGGGTGGGCGAATCCGCTCGGGCGTGGCTGGAGGCCGACCATCTTCGGTTGGACGCAGCCGTTGTCGATGGCGTAGCGCGCTTTGGCGAAGGTGAGATCGAGATAACCGAGGAGCTGCACCGTGCGCGCGATGCGCTCGCTTTCGGCGGCGATCTGGTTGGTGAGGTCAGCCAGGATTCGGCGGATCTCCTTCTCTTCCTCCACTTGCAGTTCGCGCCATTTGTTGTTGAGCTCGACTGTTTCCAGAGGCTCGATGAAGATTGTTGCGCCGGACGCCGAAGAATCGTGCAAGATGCCTTTGATTTTGCCTTTGTGCTCGGCTTTGAGGGGGATGACGTAGCGGCCATTGCGCATGGTGACAATCGCTTCTTGAAGTTTGGCTTGATTCGCCTTATTGGCGACGATGCGATTGAGCTTGTTCTGCAGGCGATCAAGAGCGACCTTTAAGCCGCGGCGGATGATCGCTAGACGAGCGCTTGCGGTGTCTTTGATCTCGGCGTTGTCGTCAACGGTCTTTTCGATTGTGTTCTGCAAATCAAGGCATTCTTCTATTTCACTTGCCAGTTCGGCGAGTAAAGGGAAAGTCGCGCCCATGCGGCCAAGCGTGCGCTTTAGCGTCGTGCCGCGCCGCAGCGTATAGCGAATATCGAGCAAGACGCTCGGCTCGACGATGACGCCGCGCTGCGCTTTGATGACCGGCTCGCGGACATCGCGCGCGCCCCGCACGGTGACGTTGGGTCGCTCCTCCAGCAGGGCGACCGCTTCCGCCGTTTCCCGCTGCCAAAGCCGCACTTCTTCCAGCTCGGTCGAGGGATATAGCTCAATGGCGAATTCCTCGCCCGCGCCAAATGTGGTGTAAGCGCTAAGCTCTTGCAGGATTTTGTGCAGTTCGAGGGTGGCGAGCGTCTTTTCGCTGATCATTTGCCGAGTTGGTTGCTTTAGCGATAGTTGCCTAGCCCAAACGGGTTCAGGCGGCGGTCATTGTAGGGCATGGCATTGGCGCTGTCAATCAAGTGTGGGTGGCCCCCACCATCCCCGAGCGCCATCCCCGCAAGGACTGAGGACAGGACAAGTTTAATCCGATTGGCTATGGATGCTTTGATGCGCCAATCACAAGCAACTCCAAGTGCGAAAATTGTAAGGTTTGTCCGGTACTGCAGAACGCCTGATTTCCGCACGTCTTACCCCATCCCCGGCCCTTCCCCAGTGAACTAGGGAAGGGTGACTCGACGGCAGAATTGGGATATTGGGGCGCCATAACAGACAGAAATCTGTACTTCCGAGCGCCCGGCAAGAGTGCTCCCCCTTCCTTAGCTTGCTGGGGAAGGGGGTTGGGGGGATGGGGTGTAATCGGCGAGGCAGCTTAGCCCAGTACCGGACAAGACTTGTAGGGACGACTGAACCGCAGTGTCGGCGGTCAGTGTCTACGCGACCTACGCGCGGCACTGGGTCGCCCGAAAAAGCACAAGAATACAAGTAATTTGCGACGAAATTCTGCCCGCTGCAAAACGGTCCTGTCGTCAACCGCAAGGAAGGACGGGCAACACTGGGAGGAGTTGGCGCAACGGTTAGCCGATTATGCCCAAATCACGCAGGCGATCGATGGCTTGAATGAGAAACCGGGTTTCGGCGCGGCGGGGCGCGATTCCATAATGCCAATCAGCCGGGAAGTCGGGGTCATCGCGGGGCGCGGGATGCACGACGATCTCGATTGTGCCGCTCAAGCGGGTGATGCGCGCGCAGAAGTCAGCAACCGACAAATTCATGCAGGCCTGAATCGCCATCACATAATCCGGCATATTGAATGCGCCGTTTTCCAGTTGGCGCTGTCGGCGGAGCAAGAAATTATGCGGCGAGACGTTCGCGCGAAAGTCATGGGCGCGCACCCAGATCACGCGGTGCTCCTTCGCCATTTCGTGAACTATGCGGCGCAGCAAAGGTATTGAATGGAAGTGATGATGGGTCGATATGTGCCGCGGCGCTAAACCGGCGTCAGTGAAACGGCGCAATTGCGCGTCCAGCTCATTGCGAATCCAGGCGGCCGCGCTGGCGCTGAAGAAATGCGAGCGCATATATAAGCTGAGATTGCCGCGAAAACTGAAATCTTCATCCAGGAGATGTGGATGAGGCTCATTTTGCCCGCTGACGGGATGACCGTCGGTGAGCGACAGGTGAATGCCGAGGTCGAGTTCGGGGCGGGCGCGGAAGAGCGCGAGCGCATGCTCGTACGCTGGATAGTTGGTCATGACGCTGGCGGCGCTGATGTATCCACGTTGATGCAACTCGCCAGCCTCTTGATTGATGGCTTCGGTCAAGCCGCAGTCGTCAGCGGTGATGATCAGCTTGGGCATGGCGGTTGGCGCCGGGTGTCTCGCCAGGCTGCCTCAAACGCGTCGAGGACCGCTCGCTGTTTGCGCGTGAGATGCACGAAGGGCCTGGCTTTCTTAATGCGTTTCAAAGCCTCGTTAGGCGAAAGGCCGGTGGAGATCAAGTAGGCGGCGGCCATCGTCGGGGCGCGGCCACAGCCAACCGCGCAGTGGATGTAGACCTTGCCGCCGCGATCAATCTCCGCCCCAATGAAGTCGGCGCCGATTTTCAAGTCTTCGACCAAGGGGGGCGTATTATCGACCGTGGCCAAATGCAGATGACGCTCGCCACCGATACCCTTCTCGATGTCGCTGTGCTCGTTGCGCATATTGACGATGGCGGTGATGCCGTAATCGAGCATGGCGCGATAGCCGTTCGGATAATGCTGGCCGCCCACCAATAGCTGCGGCGTTATCGCGCTCAATTCCCAGACGGGGACGCCTGTGCGTCTTCGCGATATTTGGTCAATCCAGCGCAGCGCGACGGCGCTAGGACCGGCGCTTAATAAGCTGAACACACGTGAAATCGGGTGGGGTGGTTTCGGCTGCGATGGCATGCCGGCATTATAGCATAGCCAAATATAGATACGCGCCTCTCGAAAGCGACCTGGCTTTGTGTTAAGTTTAGGCATGCGCGTTGTCCCATGAAAGGAAAATCCATGAACCCGCTGGAACGGCTGGCGGAATACGCCGAGCCGGTGACACGCCATCCATATATTTTGCGCGTCCGCCGCAATCATGGCTTGGAGCATGCCACCATTCACATCCTCAATCGGCGCAACTACAAATTTTCCGGGCGCAGCAGTGGCGGCGGTTTTGTCCTATTGGGCGAAGCGCCGACCGAAGAAGTCGAGAGCGCTGTGGTCGAAGCCATGCGCCGGATGAAAGCCGGCGAGCATAAGCTGGCGGTGCATCCTCATTGCGGCACCAACCTGGTGACGGCCGGCTTTCTGGCGACAGCAGTGGGATTCCTGGGTTTCGCCGGGCGTGGATTCCGCCGCAGTTGGGAACGCGTTCCCACGATGGTGGTGGCGATGATGGCGGTCGTCTTCCTGTCGACGCCAGTGGGCATGAGCTTGCAGAAGCATTTCACGACCGAGGGCGATCTTGGCGACCTTGAACTGGTTAGGGTTACGCGCGACACGAAGACCGTGCCATTCAGCGACCAGCAGGTGACACTGCATCACGTGGTGACACGTCAGGGATGATAACATATGAGCGCCACGCCTGCGTTTTACATCCTGCACGGCGACGACAGCATCAGCCGCGATGCTGCGCTGGAGCGCTTGCGCCAGGCGATGGGCGAAGATGGCGATCTCAACCGCTCCGAATTCGACGGCGCGCGGACGCCGGCGCCGGAAGTGCTGGCGGCGGTCAAGTCGCTGCCCTTCCTGGCGGAAAAGAGATTGGTGATCGTCAAAGACTTGATCGGCCACATAACCCGCCGGGGCGCCGGCGGTACGGGCAAAATCGCGAGCGACCGGTTGATTGATGAGCTGCCCAGCCTGCCAGCTTTCGCGCGGCTGGTCTTTTATGAAACGGCGCCCTTAGACGAAGGCAACAAACTGCTGAAGGCAGCGCAAAAGATGGAGAACGGTTTCATTCGCCGCTTCAGCGCGCCCGATAATCTGCGCGACTGGCTGCGGAATCGGGCGGCGGAGGCGTATGAGGCGGAAATCAGCCCAAGAGCGGCATCCGCGATCAGCGACTTGCTTAACTATGACGAGCATAGCCGAAACGCGCGCGGCAAAAATGCGGCACGCCGCCGCGCCGCAATGCTGGCGCGCTCGCAAGCGTTGCTGGCTGCCGATAATGAACTGCACAAGCTCGTCTGCTATGTCGATGGCGAACGCGAAATCGGCGAAGAGGATGTCGCCGCTTTGACGCCCTACGTGCCCGAAGCGAACGTCTTCGAGATGGTCGATGCTTTGGCGAATGGCAACGGCGGGCGAGCGCTCGAATTGATCCATCAGTCGCTGCATGATGATCCGAGCGACGCCGGTTTCAGGCTGTTCGCGCTGATCGTGCGGCAATTCCGCCTGCTGGCGATGACGCGTGACCATCTCGACCGCGGCGGTGGCGCGCAGGGCGGGGCGATCGCCAAGGCTGTCGCTGTACAGCCCTTCGTGGCCAGCAAGCTGGCGGCGCAGGCGCGGCGCTTCAACGCGATGCAATTGGACGCGATACTGAAGCGCTTGCAGCGTTATGACCAGGATATGAAGACGGGCCGGATTGAGCCGAGGCTGGCGCTCGATTTGTTGGCGACCAGTCTGGCGCGCGGCTAGATTGTTGATATCGGAATCGAACAAAGGACGGAATCATGAGCGTGGAAGCTGCTGTGCAAATGAGCGAGGTCGAAACGGAAGCGGCGCAGCCCGAACAGGTCGCGGGCGAGGTGCGCGAAGTGACGCCGGAGCTGATCGAAAGCCTGACCGGCTGGCGCGATGAGTTAACCGATACGCTGGAACAGATGAGCGCCGACGCCTATCAGCGGCTGATCTTGCAATTGCTCGAGAAAGACGGCGTCGGGCAGATCGAATTGAGCAGCGCCAACGACACCATCGAAGGCATTGGCATTTTCGGCGGCGGCGGTTTCTTGACCTTCCGCGTGTCTTTCCGCTGCATCCGCGGGGGCGGGCGCATCAGCTCGGCCGAGGTCGATGACTTCCGGCGCGGGGTCATGGTTGGGCGCGCCGACAAGGGTCTGCTTATCACGACCGGCGGCTTCACCCAAGAGGCGGAGTTGAAGGCGGCCAGCGACCGGGCGCCGGAGATCCGGCTGATCGATGGCTCGGAGTTGATCGGCAAGCTGAAGGATCTGGAGCTTGGCGTGCGGACGGAGCAGGTGACGGTCGAGCGCGTGGTGATTAACCGGGACTGGTTTGGGGAAATGTAGCGCGCGTGAAGTGATTCGACAGAATGCTTACGATTTGATATATTGGGCATAGAAACCTAGCGCGAGGTAGGCAGGAGACGCTTACATGGCTATGACAGATACGGACGCCTTGACATTTGAGAGCCGTCTTTCTACGTTGGAAGAGCGGAGCAAGAGTAACGCGACGAAGGAAGATTTGGCGGGCTTGAAGGCGGACCTGAGAACCGACATGTACAAAATGAAAGCCGATCTTATCAAGTGGTTTATTGGCACGCAAATTGCGCTCGCCGCATTGATAATTTATCTCTTGCAGTGAAACAGCGGCATCCTTGGAGTTCCCGCATGAAAAAGATACCAATCCAATCTCTGCAGAATCCTACTTTGCAAGCTCTCCACGCGCTCGGGGGCTCTGGGCGAAATCGGGAGATTCACGATAAGGTCGTGGAACTCCTCGGTCTAACCGAAGACGAGATTGCTATTCCACATAAAGTTGGCCAAACGAAGCCCACCGACTTAGAGTATAAATTGGCTTGGAATCGAACGTGGCTTAAGCATTATGGACTGTTGGAAAACTCGCAAAGAGGTGTTTGGTCGCTTACGCCCAAAGGCAGAGATACACGTGAAGTTGATGAAAAGGAAGTAGATCGTGTCGTAGCTGAAAAACTGAAGAGTCAAAAGGAGGCAATAGCGGGAAATCGAGAAAGCGACGCAGAAGATTCTGACGAGAAGTTGCCCGAAGCCGATGATGATTCTATCGAAGGCAAATGGCGAGAGACGCTTCATGCCGTGCTCCAGGACATGGATGCAACAGCGTTTGAGCGACTATGCCAATTAGTGCTTCGTGAAAGCGGCTTTATCAAAGTTGAAGTTACGCAAGCCTCCCACGATGGTGGCATTGATGGCAAGGGTATTCTGCAGGTCAATGAATTCTTGAGCTTTCGTGTGGTATTTCAGTGCAAGCGATACAGTGGATCTGTCGGTCCAGACGTGGTGCAGAAACTACGTGGCGCCATGCCGGGCAGCGCTGACCGTGGTCTGATTGTCACTACCGGGCGCTTCACTCAGGGCGCAATCAGAGAGGCTACCCATGAACACAAGTCGCCAATTGAATTGGTTGACGGTGAAGAGTTAATCAATCGTCTTAAAGAGCTTGAGCTTGGTGTTACAACGGAGATGGTTCCGAAAACCACAGTCCACCCCGACTTCTTCGCCAACATCTAGCCCTCACTTCAGCCGCCACGCAATCCCCGCCACCAGCAGCAGCGCCTCATCGGCCTGCGCGGCGATGCGCTGATTCACCCGCCCCAGCATATCGCGATACAGATTCCCCAAGCGCGTCGGCGGGACGACGCCCATACCCACCTCGTTGCTCACCACCAGCCAGGTCGCGTCCGATTGCGCCTGAACTTCCAGCAGGCGCTCAATTTCGCCGTTCGCCGCGTCGTTCGCTTCCTTTTGGGTCGCCGGCTCCGGCAGACTGAGCAGAATATTGCTCGTCATCAGGGTGACGCAATCAAGGATGAGCGTGTCGTGCTCGACTGCGCATGAGGCGATTTGCCGTGCGGTGTCGATTGGCGCTTCCAGCGTCCGCCAATTGGGCGGGCGGGCGGCGCGGTGATCGGCGATGCGCTCGCGCATATCGGCATCCGTCGCTTGCGCCGTGGCGACGAAGAGCACACGTTTGCCCTGCGCGCGCGCCCAGCTTTCGGCGTAGTGGCTCTTGCCACTGCGGGCGCCGCCAAGCAGAAAGATCAGTCGCCTAGCCATACACGCAGCCGATGAAGAGCAGGCAGATCAGCTCGCTCAGCTCGCAGATAGCGCCGTAGACATCGCCGTTGAGTCCGCCGCCCAGTCGCCGTGCCGCCCAGCCGCCGAATAGCGTCGTGAAGCAGAAAATCAGCAGCCAGAGAACGGCAATCTCAACCCGCGTGAGCAGGATGACGACCCAGGCGCTGGCGATGAGCAGCTCGCGCGTTGAGAGTCCGGCGCGGAAACGGGCGCTCATGCTTTCGTCTTGTACCACTGGAAAATGGTAAGCCGCCCAAACCATCGCCCAGCGCCCCATTACCGGCGCCAGCGGCAGCCACTCCGGCGCGACCGTCCGCAGCGCCAGCCACTTGCCCAGCAGCAGTAGAATCAGCCCGGCCGCGCCCCAGGCGCCGACGCGCGGATCGCGCATAATGCTGAGCCGCTTCTCCGGCGCAACGCTGGGCAAGACGCCGTCGCAGCAATCGCCGAAGCCGTCCAGGTGCAATCCGCCAGTGATCACCACCCAAAGCAGCAAAATGAGGAAGGCGGTCAGGTCGTGGTTGAAAGGCGAAACCTGCGCCAAGGCGACTAGCAGAGCGCCGATGCATAAGCCGACCAGGGGAAACCAAGCGAAGGAGCGCCCCGGCTCGCCCTTGGTCGATGTGCCCAGCGGCAGAACGGTCAGAAAGGAAAAGGCGGCGCGTATGTCATCAAGCATGGACTGGACTTGTTCACAGATTAACAGCGCTACCAGTCTAGCGAAAAGAGCAGGGGCGGCAAAGCGCAGGATTGTGTCTTCGAGCGATCCGTAATCGCGCTTGATATAGTAAGGTGACAGGATATGTAAACGGTTCAGGCGAATGACGATTGCGATTTCGCTTTTGCGCGGCATTAATGTCGGCGGGCATAAGCAAATCAGAATGGCGGATTTGCGCGCGTTATACGCGTCGCTGGGCTTTCGCGAAGTCCGCACGCTCTTGCAGACTGGCAATGTCATTTTCCAAACGGATGAGACCGATTTGGCGCTGGTCAATTCGCGGTTGGAAGCGGGGATTTGCGACGCCTTCGGCTTTTATGTCCCGCTGCTCATGCGCAGTCCAGCGGCTTTCAAGCGCATCTGCCAGCGCCATCCCTTCTCCGAAGCCCAGTTGGACGAGCCTAGAAAATGCGTCGTAATCTTTCTGACAGACGCGCCAATCCCCCAGGCGGTTGACGCGCTGCGCGAAAACAATCCCGGGCGCGAAGTCATTTTCGCGGATGGAAGCGAACTCTACGTCTTCTACACGGATGGCCAAGCCAGATCAAAATTGGATAACAGCCGAATCGAAAACGCGCTCGGTCTGCAAGCGACCGCCCGCAACTGGAATACCTGCCAGAAGCTGTTGAAACTGCTGGAAGAATGTGAAGCTCAGGGCAGTTGATCGACGTAGCGCCGCGCGTTATCGCGCAGCCTTTCCCAATCGCGATCGGCGACGGCTTCGTTATTGATCAGCGACGAGCCGACGCCGAGGGCAAATGCGCCATAATCAAGAAATTCGCGCATATTATCGAGGTTGACGCCGCCGGTCGGCATCAGCCGCAGATGAGGCAGGGGCGCCAGCACATCCTTGATATAGCGCCGGCCCAGGTGATTCGCCGGGAAGACCTTTACCGCGCTCGCGCCCGATTCCCAGGCTTGTAAGATCTCAGTAGGCGTGAAAGCGCCGGGCATGAAGGGCAGGTCGACTTCGCCGCAGGCGCTGTTGACCTCGCGCTTCCAGACCGGCGACACCACAAATTGCGCCCCGGCATCAGCCACCGCCCAGACCTGCTCGGCAGTGATGACCGAGCCAGCGCCGATAGCAGCATGGTCGCCGACGTGCTGGCGGATCTCGGCGATGGCCGCAACCGCGTCGGGATTCGTCAGCGTGAATTCGATGGCGCGAATGCCGCCGTCGGTTAACGCGGACGTGAGATCTCTGGCAATTGAGAGATCATCCAAGCGGACGATGGCGACGAGTTTGTGTGCCGCGATGATTTCAAGTGCGGTCATGTCATTTTCTCTTGAGTGGATATAGCGAGATTATAGCGGAAAGCGCGCAAATGGTGGGACCAACTTCGCTCCCTTCCTGCTTAAGTTCATCTGCAAACCCGATGGCTCGCTGCTTCACTCAGACCTACGAATAGGCGCCTGCTATCGTCGCCGCATTGAAACGTGACGCGCCGGCGCTGCGCGTGCTCGCCTGGATTGACCTGCCCTTTACTCGTTTGGGAGTTTAATTCGAATGAATCGACATTAAACGCGGAAAGCCTTGGGGCTGAGGCTCAATCGCCGGGCGCCTCGGAGGGGTCGAATTTAGGATTCATCGGCGTCCAGATTGGGTAGAGCGCCTCGTAATCCAATTGCGCTTGCCGCGGACGCAAAGCGATTATCCGTCCGCCCGTCATGCTGATGTAGATCCAGCCGCGCGGTTCGACCGCCACTGCCAGCGGCTGATTGGGGTAGAATCCAAAGCCCAGCTCGCTAATATGGATGAAGGTATTCCAATATAGCGCCTCGCCGCGGTAGGGCGCGTAAGCCTGCTGCAGGTCTTGGCGGCGAAAGGGAATCAAAACGGTGGCGCCCAGCGGCCGATTCGCTTCGTCGAAATTGATCATAATCACCTTGTAACCGACAAAATCGATCTGGCTTGGCGCGCCACTCAGCACGATGATCAGCGTATCTTTGACGCCAGGCAGCGTATCGTGAGTGTATGCCGCTAGACTGGTCGGTACGGCGCCGCCGCCAAAGCGCATGACCGGCGGAATGCTATTGGCGCAATCAACATCGGCCGAAGCACTGTTGCCTTCGCCCGCGCCGATGCAATTGGGGAAGCCATACCATCCGCCCGGCTGTACAAGATTCAGTTCGTCGAAGGCGCCGCGCCGCGCGTGGATAGGCGCGCTGTCCAGGGTCCAGACCTGCCCGCGAAAGAATTCGACATCGGCTGGCTGGCGGAATCCGGTCGCCACGATTTGTCTGTCGCTCCCGTCCAGATTCATGCTTAGGATGAGGCCGCGATCGCGCGCTTCAAACACGCAATTGTCGCAGGGGGCGCCCAGCGCAACATAAAGCCGCGAATCGTCGCCGATGGCGATGCCGCCGGTCCAGAAGCCGGCGCCGCTCGGCAGATCATCAACGATGGTTTCCGCGGCGCCGGTCATGAAGATCCGATCAATGCGCGCGCCGCCCGCAACATAAAGCGCGCCGTCGTGATAGGCGAGGCCGTTGGGCAGGGTCAAGCCCTCGGCGAAGGTCTCCATCGTGTCGGGCAGATCATCGCCGTCCGTGTCGCGCAGCGCCATGACCGCGCCGCTCAGAGGCCGCGTGGCGAAGAGCGTCCCATCGGGCGCAACCGCCATCGCCGTGAACGACAGCGGCTCAATCATCGGATCGTGAAATACGCTGTCGACGCACCAGCGCCAGAAATCGGCGTAGAACTCGCTATAGATGAGGGTCGGCCGCTGGCGGCAGCCGCCAGGTTCCGGCTGCTGCGCCTGCAAGCCCGTACTGGCGCTGATAGCGAGCGCGAGCGCCGCGAGCGCAATTGGCGCCAAGCGCCGCCTCAATAGCGCAAGGACAGGCATGTCACCCCGCCATCCATTTTCACAAACTCGCTCAAATCCAGGGGGACCACGCGCGAGCAAACACTGGACGCGGCCGCAAATGCGCGCGGGCAATTTGCCGCGACGAAGAGCGTATCGTTGACTGGCATCACATCGGCGGCGTAACCTTCTTCCGGCGGCAAGTCGATCACTTCCGCCCATGTCAGATCGTAATCGGTTTGCAGGGCGGGATCGCGAATCAAGACCTGGGGCGCTAACTCGGTCAAACCGCTCTTCAGGTGCAAGACGCCCGTGAAAGGGACCGGTTCGACGAGGATGTCCGCTTTCACCGAGCGGAGCGCTTTTCGCAGCGCCTCGAAGCCAGCGCCGTTCGTGCGCGCCGAGATGCCGACGAGGACGCGATCGGCGCAGAATAGGACATCGCCTCCATCAATGCGGGCGTCCCGCGGCGGCTCAACGATGCGCAATGGCGACAGATGCGCTTTCAGCGATTCGCCTTCGCCCCTTCGCGACGGCGCGCCCGAGCGGCAATGAAAAGCCAGATCTCGGAAGATCACGAATGGATCTTCGACGAAATGCCCATCGGGGAAACGCTCATCCGCCGGGAGCACCTTGACATCGAGTCCGCAATCGCGCAGCGCTTGAGCGTAGGTCTCGTGCTGGCGCGGCGCCAGATCGAAATCTGGCGGATCTTGACGCTTGGAAGTCGTTAAGCCGGCGGCGAAGTTCCTCGCGGGCTGGCGCATTAGCGCGCGGCTGAATGGCGGGAGCAGGTGCATGAGCGCTCGCCTCTTTGACTGGCAAACCATTCATAGTGTAGTGGAAAAACTCGGAGGGGAAACCGAGAGCGCCCCCGCAATTGCGCGTTCATATTTGGCGCGTCCGCCGCTAGAATGAGATTGAATAGCGGAGCATGATGGCTGATGCCGAGGCACAGCAGATACCAATTTGACGCCGAGCCGCACCGCGACCGGCTTATTCCCTTGCTCAAGGTCATACTCAAGACGCCGAGGCGTCTCAGCTCGCGTGAGCACCAGCAGTTGATGCGGCGCTTTCCGCGGCCGGCGGGCGAAGGCTTCTATAGCCTGGCGAATCTGGTGGATGCATGGCGCGCCTTCGCCGGGCAAGATGGCTTGCCCGAATTCGATGAGGCTCAACTGTACAAGCTGCGGCGCAAACCGGTCCGCACGCTTTCCGGCGTAACGCCCTTAACCGTACTGACGAAACCATTCCCTTGCCCGGGTACCTGCATCTTCTGCCCCAATGACATTCGCATGCCGAAGAGCTACCTGGCTGATGAGCCGGGCGCGCAGCGAGCCGAGAAAAACGCCTTCGATCCCTATCTGCAAGCTTTCATGCGCCTTCAGACCTACCACAACCTGGGGCATTCGACCGGCAAAATCGAGATCATCATTCTGGGCGGCACCTGGTCCTTTTATCCCGAGACTTACCAGATCTGGTTCATCAAGCGCATTCTCGACGCGCTGCATGACTTTGGCAAGGGAATCGACGGACGGGATGCCGTCGCCGCCGCTTTGCGAGAAAGATCAATGTTTGCCGGCGAGCCGGTCAGCAATGTGACGATTCAGGGCGCGGCGATGACAGCATCATACAATCAGACTGTGCAGGAGATATACGCCGAGGAGATGCATCGCTCACGCGGGATCGCGGCTGAAATCGCGAACGGACTGCGCGAGCGCGGCGTCGCTGATGAATACGCGAGCTGGTCTGAACTCGAGGCGGCGCAGCGCGAAAACGAGACCGCAGCCTGCCGCGCCGTCGGGCTGGTGATCGAGACGCGCCCAGATCATATCAGCAATGCGGAAGTCATTCGCGTCAGGCGGCTGGGCTGCACCAAGGTGCAGATCGGCATCCAGAGTTTGGACGATCGCGTGCTGGCGATGAACAAGCGCGGGCACGATGTGGCGGCGACGCGGCGCGCGATTAAGCTGCTGCGCAAAGCCGGATTCAAGATTCACGCGCATTGGATGCCCAATCTCTATGGCTCTTCGCCAGGTGATGACCTTGACGATTACGAACGGCTCTTCGGCGACCGCGATTTCAAACCGGATGAATTGAAGATTTACCCCTGCTCGCTTATCGAAAGCGCCGAACTGATGCGGCAGTATCAAACTGGCGAGTGGAAGCCCTATACGCATGATGAACTGCTTGATCTGCTGGTCGAATGCTTTAAGCGGACGCCGGAATATTGCCGGCTGACGCGCGTCATCCGCGACATACCAGGCACTGATATCGTCGATGGCAATAAGGTGACAAACTTTCGGCAGCTGGTGGAGCGCGAGCTGGCGGCGCGCGGCGAGCAAAGCGTCGATATTCGCGCGCGCGAAATCGGCGTGAAAAGGGTTAACGAGAGCGACCTGCGGCTGGACCGGTTCAGTTACGAATCGAGCATCGGCGACGAAATCTTCTTGCAAGTCATCACCGATGAGCGCGATATCGCCGGTTTCTTGCGCCTGTCTTTGCCGCGCGCCAGTGAAACGCCGCTGACCGAGGAATTGCGCGGCGCCGCCATGATCCGCGAAGTGCATGTTTATGGGCTCGCGCTAGGCATTGGATCGGAGCAGGCGGGGCGGGCGCAGCATGTCGGGCTCGGTAAGCGTTTGATAGAAAAGGCGGCTGAAATCGCTGCGGCGCGCGGCTTTCGGCGGCTGGCGGTCATTTCCTCCATTGGCACGCGCGCGTATTATCGGGCGCGCGGCTTCGGCGATGGCGAACTGTATCAGTTCCGCGATCTGGAATTGAGCGCGACGCGCGATGCGGCATCTCCGCTAGAATAACTTTGGAGCGGGCTTTGACGCCGCATTCGCCGATTCTCGCCCGCAAGCCTTCAACTGATGAGAACTATTGACGTCCTCCAAAGTCAGAGCGAACGCAACCAATGCTTGCGTCTGCTAATGCTGTTGATCATCGTCGGCACCTTTCCCCTTTATGGCATTGCCATATTCATCATCGGCAGCGCCCCAGTTGAAATCGCCGGGGCAAGCCTGACGCGGACGGCAATGCCGGTGGCGAGTTTCACGCCGCTTGGCGCTGGACAAAGCCGCGCCCCCACATTCACGCCCCTCGCCCGGCCGCGCGCAAGCGACACGCCGCCGCCCGCCTTGCCCGCCACCCCGGCGCAATATGTGCCGCCGACCGCGCTGCCGGCGCAGACCATAGTCGCGCCAACAGTCGTCAGTCCGACGCCGATCTCAATCCGGGAAACGCCGACAACCGGGGCGACCGCGACCGAGGGCAAAGCCGATGCCGATCTCGACGGCGTCCCCGATAGCGATGACAAGTGCCCGAATGAAGCGGGCGCCGCCGAGAATGATGGCTGTCCCTGGCTTGATGACACCGACCGCGACGGGATTCGCGACGCCGATGATCGCTGCCCCAATGAGTTCGCGCCAGAATCGCCCCGCGGCTGCCGCGATTTTGATGACGATGGCTTGGATACCGCCGAGGACGATTGCCCGCGCGAAGCGGGGCCAGCCGCCAATCGAGGCTGCCCGCTGCGAGCGGATGCCGGGGGCTGAGGCGCGCCGTCGCCGGTCAGCTCTGCCTTTCGCGGAATGTCCAACCGGCTTTGCTTGGGCCTTTGATATGGCGCGCGCTAGAATTCGCTGATGGCGGAATAGATGGCTTTGAGGCTGTAGCAATGGACAGAGTACGCGTTGCCGTGGCGCAGCTGGCATCGGTCTTCGCCGACAAGAGCGCTTGCATCGACAAAGCTGTCGGCGTGATTAAGGAAGCCGGGGAGAATGGCGCTGATTTGGTGCTTCTGCCGGAAGTGATGATTCCTGGGTATCCGCGCGGCTTCACTTATGGCGCTTATGTCGGCAACCGAACGGGGGCTGGCCGTGCGGACTTCGCGCGCTACTGGAAAGCGTCGATGCCGCTCGACGAAGCTGAGACGCTGCCGCTAAGCGAAGCGGCGCGGGAAGCCGGCGCCTATGTCGCGCTTGGCGTCTCCGAGCGGGGCGACGAAGGCAATGGCGGCACGCTTTACAATTCGCTGCTTTACATCGGTCCGGACGGCGCTCTGCTGGGCGCTCACCGCAAGCTTGTGCCCACCGGAACGGAGCGGCTGATCTGGGGCTGCGGCGATGGCAGTACGTTGACCACCGTTGATGCGCCCTTTGGCACGATTGGCGGCTTAATCTGCTGGGAGAATTATATGCCGCTGGCGCGGATGGCGATGTATGCCAAAGGCGTTAGCGTCTATCTGGCGCCGACGGCTGACGCGCGCGATTCCTGGCAGGCCACGCTGAGACATATCGCTTGCGAGGGCCGCTGCTATGTGCTGGGCTGCAATCAGTATTTCACCCGTTCGATGTACCCAAGCGATTTGGCGCTTTACGCCGAACTGGCCGATCTGCCGGAGGAACTTTGCCGCGGCGGCAGCGCTATCGTGGACCCATTCGGCGAATATGTCTGCGAGCCCTTGTATGGGACGGAAGGCCTGCTTTATGCGGATCTTGAACTGGACAAGATTCATCAGGCGCATTTGGATTTTGATGTGGTCGGTCATTACAACCGGCCGGATGTATTTGCGTTCTCGCTTAACAAGACGCCCAATCGGGCGATGACGCGCGACAATCGATGATGTTCTCGCGCGCGGCAATCTGGGGTAAGATGGAACAACTTCGGATCGGAAACAGGGAATCAACTCATGACGATTTTGGATAAAGCCAACGAGATGCAAGATCAATTGGTCGAATGGCGGCGCGATTTTCACATGCACCCGGAGCTCGGCTTTGAGGAGCGGCGGACATCGCGGCTGGTGGCGGAATCGCTGCGCGCGATGGGCATCGAGATTGAGGTCGGCGTGGCTGGAACCGGCGTCGTGGCGCGGATTGGGGAAGGGCGCCCGGCGGTCGGCATCCGCGCTGATATGGACGCGCTGCCGATAAATGAAGCCAACGATGTTCCCTACAAGTCACAAACCCCCGGTCTGATGCACGCCTGCGGCCACGATGCGCATACGTCTATGCTGCTGGGCGTCGCCAAACTGCTCACTGACTTGCCCGACCGGCCCGCGGGCGAGATTCGCTTGCTGTTCCAGCCGAGCGAAGAGAAATGGCGGCAGGAAGACGGGCATAGCGGCGGCAGCCTGATGGTCGAAGAAAAGGCGCTGGACGGGCTGGACGCGGTGATCGCCTGTCATGTGTCCAGCGGCCAGCCTGTCGGCGAGGTTCGGGTCTGCGATGGCATGTCCATGGCGGCGCCCGATTCCTTCGAAGCGAAGATCATCGGCGAAGGCACGCATGGGGCGTCGCCGAATTTCGGCTTGGATCCCATCTGGCTGGCGGCGCAGGTCATCAACGCGCTGCAGGCGATCCGCTCGCGCCGGCGCGACCCCACCGAGCGCTCGGTCGTATCCATCGGCACAATCCATGCGGGTATCGCCGAAAACGTGATCCCCAACGAGGTCGTCATGACGGGGACGATACGCACATTCGAGCAGGAAGCGCGCGAAGAGATCCATCGCCTGGTGGAAGAAGCGTTTGCGCTGGCGCGGCACTTCGGCGGCGATTACGAATTGAGCGTCTCAACCGGGTATCCACCACTGTGGAATGACCCAGGCGTGGCCGCGCTGATCCGGACGGTTGGCGCCGAATTGCTGGGTGAAGACATGGCGGGCGAGGGCGAGCCGATCATGGCCGGCGAGGACTTCGCTTACATGGCGCGGAAGGCGCCGGGCGCGATGCTGCGCTTGGGCGCGCAGCTAGATGAGCGCAATCGGCCGCATCACAGCCCCATCTTTGATATTCATGAGGGCTGCTTGCCGGTTGGCGTCGGCGTCATGGCGGAGAGCGCGCTGCGCCTACTGCGGCAGCACGGCGGCTAGGGCGCCTGCGCCACCGGCGCCCTCTAAGGCTTGTCCGGTACTGGGCTAAGCTGCCTCGCCGATTACACCCCATCCCCCCATCCCCCTTCCCCAGCAAGCTAAGGAAGGGGGAGCACTCTTGCCGGGCGCTCGGAAGTACAGATTT
Organism: Chloroflexota bacterium; assembly: GCA_028875185.1. Taxonomy (GTDB): domain Bacteria; phylum Chloroflexota; class Anaerolineae; order Aggregatilineales; family Phototrophicaceae; genus UBA6055. Next base: position 49,477 of record JAPPFH010000135.1, read on the forward strand.
CTGTCTGTTATGGCGCCCCAATATCCCAATTCTGCCGTCGAGTCACCCTTCCTAGGTGTATAGTATCGTGTTATCATGGTGTTATCTCTAAGTGCGACAAGGAGG
>JAPPFH010000088.1 GCA_028875185.1 Chloroflexota bacterium
GCTTCCTTTTGCTCCTTGGATACAGTGCCATTATAATCCAAGACTATACACCTAGACCTGTGCCCGCGCCGATGCGGAACGTTGTAAATCCGTCAGCGCGGTAGTACAGTAATCGCGGTGAATCCACCATCGCATTAAGTATTGTCAGGAGATACCGAAATGAAAAAGCTCATAGTAATGTTCAGCCTTTTTGCGCTGATGCTGGGCTTCATGCCCCTCGCCGCAGCGCAGAGCAACGTCGAAACGCTCTGCCTCGTCACTGACATCGGGCGCGTCAATGACGGCACATTCAATCAGTTCGCGCATGAAGGCGCGCTGGACGCCGCCGATGAATACGACTTGGAGTACAAGTTTATTGAGACGCAAGCCGAGACAGACTACGACGCCAACATCCAGACCTGCATCGATGAAGGCTTCGAGATAATCATTACGGTCGGCTTTTTGATCGCCGATGCCACTTACGCCGCGGCTGAATCCAATCCCGATGTTTACTTCCTCGGCGTCGATCAATTTGTCATGGGCGGTCCGGCGAATTATGTCGGCATCCAATTCCGCGAAGATCAATCGGGTTTCCTCGCGGGCGTCTTGGCTGCCCAAGTCGCTGATTCAATCGGCTCCGATACGATTGCCGGCATTTACGGTATCGATATTCCGCCGGTCAAGAAATTCCGCAACGGCTTCGAGCAGGGCGCGCTCTACATCAACCCCGATATCAACCTGCTCGGCGTCTACATCGACAGCTTCATCGCGCCCGACCGCGGCGCTTCGGCGGCGATGCAATTCATCGGCGAAGGCGCTTCGGTCATCTTTGGCGCTGGCGGACCTACCGGCACCGGCGGCATCTTGGCGGCGGCGCAGGAAGGCGTTTACGTCATCGGCGTCGATCAGGATGAGTGGGTCACCAGCTTCGGCGCGGGCGTGACCGACGGCTCCGAGTACATTATTTCAAGCGCGGTCAAGCGCGTCGATCAAGGGGTTTACGATATGGTCGCCGCGATCGCCGATGCCATGATGGCGGACTTCCCCGGCGGCGGCATCTACCTGATGGATGTGGCGCTGAACGGCGTGGGCTTGGCCGACAAACACGATGCCGATATCGATGATGCCTTCTTCGAGACAGCGGCTGGGGTCGCCGAGATGATGATCGCCGGCTCAGTGACGACCGGCGTTGATCCGGTCTCGGGCGATCTCATGGCGATGGACATGATGGACGAGCAGGCGGCTGAGATGATGGGCATCGAAACTGTCTGCCTGGTCACGGATTTGGGGCGCGTCAATGACGGCACCTTCAACCAGTCGGCGCATGAAGGCGCGGTCGCGGCTGCTGATGAATACGACCTGGAGTATGACTTCATCGAGACCCAAGCCGAGACCGACTACGAAGCCAATATCCAAACCTGCGTTGACGAGGGCTATGAAGCGATTGTCACGGTTGGCTTTTTGATTGCCGACGCCACCTATGCTGCGGCCGAAGCCAACCCCGATGTGTATTTCCTGGGCGTGGATCAATTCGTCATCGATGGACCCAGCAACTACGTGGGCATCCAATTCCGCGAGGATCAATCCGGCTTCATGACCGGCGTCCTCGCCGCCTACGTCGCCGAATGGCAAGGCTCCGATACCATCGCCGGCGTCTACGGCATCGACATCCCGCCGGTTAAACGATTCCGCAACGGCTACGAGCAAGGCGCGCGCTATGTCAATCCGGATTTGACCATCCTCGGCGTTTACATCGACAGCTTCATCGCGCCTGATCGCGGTGGCTCGGCGGCGCTGCAATTTATCGGCGAAGGCGCGACTGTGCTCTTCGGCGGCGGCGGACCGACCGGCACCGGCGCTATCCTGGCGGGCGCTCAAGAAGGCGTTTACGTCATCGGCGTCGATAAGGACGAATGGCTGACCAGCTTCGGCGCGGGCGAGACCGATGGCTCCGAGTTCATCATCTCGTCGGCGATGAAGCGGGTTGACGTCGGCGTGCGCGATATGGTGGCGATGCTGGCGGAAGGCGACTTGAGCGACTTCCCCGGCGGTGGCGTCTTCCTGATGGACGCGGCGATGAATGGCGTTGGCTTGGCGCCGCCGCATGAAGCGGATATTCCCGACTCGGTTTGGGAGAAGGTGAACGCGCTCAACGCCGAGTTGATCGCCGGTGAGATCGAGACCGGTGTGAACCTTATCACGGGTGACTTGCTGGAATAGCCATTACATTCAGAATTCGTAGGGGCGAGCCGGTGGCTCGCCCGCTCTTCAATTGTGCAGTATGTAGGCTGCTGCAAGAGTCTCATTGATCTGAGATTGTGTAAAAGAGGATCAGCCTCATCAAGCGATGGGGCTGTTGTTTCTTTGTCACGGATGAGCGGTTTTCATGTTTAGCAGCGGATCAGGGATGAGTTGACGAATTTGCTAGAATCGGTGTTATTATAGTAGCGTCATGGAATTCATAACCTGATAGACAAATTGGATCATGACATGGCGGAAATCAGGAACGATCACGAAAGACGCATCTCAACTATTGAAGGTGAGATGAAGTCACTGGCCACGAAAGCCGACCTCGCGGAATTCAAAGCTGAGATCATGGAATATGTCCAGAGCGCTATTCGAGCGCAGACGGAAGAGTTTCGACCGACTCTCGAGAAAATCAGCGAGGCATTGGACAGGCACAGTGACGAAATCCGCGAGCTGCGTGAGAAGGAAAGCCGCTTCAGAGGCGCGGTGGATACGCTCAAATACGCGTTGCCTTTTCTCATCAGCATCATTGCCGTGCTGGTGGCGGTCTTGAAATAATCAGCGAAAACCCAATCAAACGTGAAGCAGCCTCATCGTTTGATGGGGCTGTTTTCATTTTCGCAAGTCAGAGCGCCCCATCCGTATACACATCATCCACCAAGCGCAGTATCCCCAGCGGATTCCCATCCTTCAGCGCGTCGGGCAGCAGGGCGTCCGGCAGATTCTGGAAGGCGATCGGGCGCATGAAGCGGTAGATCGCGTTCATGCCGACGGAAGTCGTGCCGGGCGCGGTGGTGGCTGGGTAGGGACCGCCATGCTGCATGGCGTGCACAACGGCGACGCCGGTGGGGAAACCGTTCCAGATCACGCGGCCCGCTTTCTCGCGCAGCTGATGCAGCAGGTCGCCGATGTCGTCGAGTTCGTCGGCTTCGGCGTGGATGGTGCTGGTCAGGTTGCCTTCGAGCGCGTTGACGGTCGCGCGCAGGTCCGCGTCATCTTCGCAGACGACGAAGAGCGTGACCGGTCCAAAGTGTTCCACCTGCAGGCTGTCATCGGCGCGGATGGCGGAGGCAGTCGTCTGCAGCACGGTGTTGCTGAAGCAGAAAGAATCGCTATCAGCGACGGCGCCGCCGGTCAAGACCTCAATTTGCGGATTCGCTGTTGTCTGCCCGACCGTCCCCTGCAAGCCGCGCGCAATCGTCTCATTGAGCAGCACGCCAGCCGGCGCCGCGCTCATCTTTTCGCTGACGGCGGCGATGAAGTTCTGCGCCAGCGGGCCGTCTTGCAGCAGGATTAAGCCGGGATTGGTGCAGAATTGCCCCGTGCCCATCGTGATTGAAGCGACTAGCCCGTCGGCGATCTCATCGGCGCGTTCCTCGAGTGCGGCGCCGGTGATGACCACCGGATTGACGCTGCCCATCTCGGCGAAAACAGGTATCGGTCGCGGCCGGCGAGCGGCGGCATCGTATATCGCCCGCCCGCCGCGCAGGCTGCCGGTGAAGCCCACCGCTTCTATGCCATCATGCGCCACCAGCCTCTGCCCGACATCAATGCCCGCGCCTTGCAGCATGGAAAAGGTTCCGGCGGGGAAGCCACCCGCGGCAATAGCGGCATCGAAAGCCCGCGCGAACATCTCCGATGTGGCCGGATGACCCGGATGCGCCTTGACCACCACTGGGCAGCCAGCCGCCAGAGCCGAGGCCGTGTCGCCGCCGGCGACGGCAAATGCGAAGGGAAAATTGCTGGCGGCGAAGATGGCGACGGGACCAACGGGAAACTGCATCTGACGAATCGAAGGCTGATCGGGCTGTTCGGAATTAATGATGGGGCGCAGGTAGTCGCCCTCGCGCAGCAGTGCCCCGAAGGCGCGGAATTGCCCGGTGGTGCGGGCGCGCTCGCCGGTCAAGCGCGGCAGCCCGAGCCCGGTTTCACGGTCAGCCGAGTGCAGCAAGTTATCGCCGAGCGCTTCGATCTGGTTCGCGATTTCGTCGAGGAAATCGGCTATCCGCTCTGAAGAATAATTCCGGATTTCGCCGAATGCGGCGACGGCGGCGTCCACCGCGCGATCGACCTCGGCGCTGGTCGCGTTATGGAAGGGCAGGTCGGCGCGCGTCTTGCTGCGCGGATCGACGCTGAAGAAGGTTTCGGTTCCCTCGGCTGATGTGCTGCCAGCGATATAGTTATGGCCAGTGAGTTGCATTGCTTACCTCTCAATTGTTTTTGGCGACTCTCAAATCAAGCGCGTCAACTATAGCAAAGAATGCGGGCAAATCACATTCGTCGAACGCAATTGTCGGCTTCCGCACGATGGCGCTGCCGATCGCGCCGTAGCGCTTCATCAATTGTTTGCGCATGTGCAGCGAATATTCGTGCCCCGGGCCCGAGACGGCTCGGGTTAGCGGAGCGCCCTTCAAAATGATCGCCTCGGCCGACTCCTCATCGCCGCGCTTCCACTGGTCCCAAGCGGCCAAGAATAGCTCGTTGAAGCCGACGCCGGGGATCAAGCCGGCAGCGCCATTGCGCAGCTCTTCAAGCACGGTTATGCCGCCGCCACCGCCGAACATCTTGCGGTCAGCCGGGAGCAGTGGCTTAAGCTCGCGCATTTTCGCCGCCGATCCAGGTCCTTCGAGTTTGTAGTACAAAACGTTCGGCGAGCGGTCAGCAATCTCGGCGAGCGCCTCCGCTGTCAGTTCGGTGTGGCGATATTGCGGGATATGCGGCGCTTGCTGGAGGATGATCGGCACATCAGTCGCCTTGGCGAAATCGATATAGAATTCCACGAGCGCCCCCGCGCCATTGTCCATCGTCGCCGGCGGCAGCGTCATAAGCGCGGCGGGCCGATAGGCGGCGAATTGACGCGCCTGCTGGATGGCTGATTCGGCGCTGTTGGGCGCGATGCCGATGATCAAGGGGAGCGCGCCCGCCAATTCGCCCGCGACAAGCTCGACAGTCCGCCAGCGTTCGTCATCGGTCATCTTGTAGGCTTCGCTGGCGAAGCCGTTGATGCCGATGGCATGGACGCCGCCATCAATTTCAAAGCGAACGATGCTGCGCAAGCCGTCGGCGTCGATGTCGCCCCGGTCGTCAAAGGGCGTGAATAGAATAGGGGCGATGCCTTCTAGCATGGAGCAGTCTGCGATAGAGTCAATACTTGGGTCATTTTACCACAGAGGAAATGTGGCAAAACAGCAGTAGCGCCAACAGAGTCATGCAAATGAAATCTGTAGGGGCGTCTGATCCGCTGTGTCTACGCGCGGCGCCGAAACGCCCATAAATGCGCTTGGAAATCGGGCGTCTCAGCGAGACGCCCCTGCATGTTCTCTATATTCTTGCATTACTTCCTTGGCGCTATTGACTGAACTGCGGAATCTCCACGCGCGCGCCGCCATTCATCGCCGACTCGTGCGCGCAGATGCCAGCGGCGGTCCAGGCGGCTGTCGCGAGCGCATCGGGCCAGGGCTCGCGTCCATCGATGATGCTGCTTACGAATTCATGCGCCAGATGCGGATGCGAGCCGCCATGCCCGCCGCCCTGCAAGAAGGACAGATGCGCCTGCGTCTCGTCATAGACGCCGCGCTGGGTGAAACGGGCGATCTCCGGCGGCAGCAAGTCTTGCCGGTCGCGCACTTTCAGGCGCTCATCGGTGATATCGTTGCCGCGCCCCCAATGCGTAACCACCGGCTTCATGCGAAAGACCACCGGCGGCTCATCTTCGATCTGCTCCCATTCGAAGGTGGCTTTCTCGCCGTAGACGTTGAAGCTCTCGGTGTAGCCGCGCGCCGTGTGGAATAGGCTGCGCGTGATCTCGGCCGCCAGCGGCGGATCGCTGCTGAGTTCATAAATGGCGGTTTCAACCGGGAAGGGATTGCCATACTGCTCGTGCAATTCCGGGCGCATCACGCCAGAGCCGAAGCAATGCACCGCCTTCGCCTGGGCGCCCGCCAGCGCCAGCACCGGCGACACGGCATGGGTGGCGTAATACATTGGCGGCAAACCCATCCAGTAGGGCGGCCAATATTCCATATCCTGATAATGCGCCCCGCGCAAGAACTGGATGCGCCCGATTTCGCCGTTTTTGATCATCTCCCGCACATGCAAGAAACGCCGTGTATACACTGCCGTCTCCATGCCCATGTAGTTCTTGCCGCTTTCCCGCTGCGCCGCAATGATGCCATGCAAGTCGGCGATGCTGATCGCCATCGGCACCGTGCAGGCGCAATGTTTGCCGGCATTGAGTACGGCGACAGTCTGCTCGGCGTGCAGCGGGATGGGCGTGACCAGATGCACAGCATCGATACTGTCGTCAGCGAGCGCGTCGTCCAGATCCGGGACGCGCTTTTGCACTTCAAAGCGGTCGCCGATCTTTGCGAGGACCTCTGGATCCGAATCGCAGATGGTCAGGCTCTCGACATTCGGATGATGCAAATATATAGGCGCGAACTCAGCGCCGAAGCTGAGCCCGGCGAGTGCGATGTTGATTTGGCGAGAAGCGGTCATCGTCTATTTCTCCGCGTCTGATAATGGGTCGCCCCTACAAGGCTTGATTGGTATTAGCGAAAATCGCCTGATTTTCTGCCCCCATCCCCCAGCCCCTTACCCCAAAATGAGGGAAGGGGAGCTTAGCCCAGTGCGAAACAGTACACAGATTGCGATTTCGTCTCGTTATTAGGATCTGTCATGCAGTATTCTGCCCATTTTTCATGCCGGTCTTGTAATACCAATCAAGCCTTACATGCAACTTAGTATTTGGAAAATGTAGGGGCGACCTACCAGGTCGTCCGCTCGCAATTCAATGTCGGCGCCCACGCTATCCCTGCACCGCGCCTAAGGTGATGCCTTCCACCAACTGCCGTTGCGTCAGCATCAGCAGGGGAACGAGCGGCAGCAGGACAAACATGCCGGCGGTCGCCACCAGATCGAGATTGCTCGATTGGTAATCGGCTTCGCGCGGTGGAATGGTATACAGTTTCGTCGTGAGCACTTGGGTATCGGGCGATGTCGACAAGGTGAAGACGAAGAGGAATTCGTTCCAGCCGCCGATGAAAAGCAGCAGGAAGCTGACGAAGACGCCCGGCATGGCGATGGGCATGATGATGCGGAACAAAGTCATGAAGCGCCCGGCGCCATCAATCGCGGCCGCGTCATCCAGCTCGCGCGGGATGGCGTTGAAATAGGCGAATTGCAGCAGTGTCGCCAACGGCATGCCGCCAGCGGTGAAGACGAGTATGAGTCCGATATGCGTATCGAGCAGGTTGAACTGAAGATAAGCGATGAAAATGGGTCCCAGCGTGACCATGGCCGGAACCGCCATGCTGGCGACCAGCAGGCTGTACATCAAGGTGCGGCCGCGGAAAGTGCCGCGGCTGAATGCGTAAGCCGCCATCGCGCCCAGCACCGTCGCCGCCAAGCCCGAGCCGCCAGCCAAAATAACCGTGTTGCGCAGCGTCAGTCCAAAGTCCCAAGCCCGCGCCATGAAGGGGTAGTTCTCCCATGTCGGGTAGCGGGGAATAATCGTCGGCGGGATGCGGTTGACCTCGCCGACTGACTTGAATGAGGTAAGCGCCATAAACAGCACAGGAAAAACCAGGCCGACCAAGACGATGACCAGCAGGGTGTATAGCAAGGCATTGCGCAGACGCCGCCGCTGATGAATCATCAGATCTCCCGCGAACGATACAAGAGCCAGGCGAAAATGGCGCCGATGACGATGGTCAGCAAAAGCAGCACGATATTGACCGCCGAGCCGTAGCCGTAGCGCAGCTGCTGGAAAAAGCGTTCGAAGGTATAGAGCGCCAGGGTCTTGGTGGCGCTGCCCGGTCCGCCGCGCGTCAAGCCATAAATCTGCTCGAAGGTCTGCACCTCGGCCATGGCGCGCAGCAGCAGCACAAGGTAGATGGCTGGCTTGAGCAAGGGAAGCGTCACATACCAGAAACGCTGCAGGGTATTGGCGCCATCGACAGCGGCCGCCTCCAATACTTCTTTGGACAGCGAGCCGATCGCCGCCATGAAGATCAGCGCGACCCAGCTCACGTTCTTCCACACCGTCATGGCGATGACGGAGAAGCGGGCCGTTTCGGCATCGCTCAGCCAGCGCACGGCGGCGTTGCCAAAGCCCAGCTCCTGCAGGATCGCGTTCAGAATGCCGCCGTCTTCGAAGTATAGAATCCGAAAGGCGACCGCCGCCAGCATGGGCGCGACCACCCAAGGCAGCAGCATGATGAAATTGCTCAGCCAGCGCAGGCGCAGGTTCTGCATCAGGAGCACGGCGATGCCCAAACCGATGACGGTTTCGGCCACCGCGGAAGCGCCGGTGTAGAGCAGGGTCCAGCCCAGGCTGCCGATGAGGGTGGCGTCACGCGTGAGGCTCTCGTAGTTGCGCAGGCCGATGTATCTCCCGCCCATGATGGTGCGATTGGTGAAGCTGATGAGCACCGTCTGGATGATGGGAATGACGGTATAGATCATGCGCAGCAGGAACGCCGGCAGCACCAGCACATAGAACACAGCATATCGGCTGGCGAATATATCTTGCAGGCGGCTCTGCGGCGCTGACGTTGCTTTGGCTTGCGCCATTACAGTTTTCCTGTGGCTCGGTCCCAAATCACGCAGGGGCGGTATTCTACCCCTCCCCCCAGCCCCCTCCCCAACACCTTAGGGAGGGGGAGCGCCGCGGGCGAAGATGGTAGTCTCTTTCCATATCCGTACGATGTAGCGTCGCGATACCCGTGGCGAGTTTCTCCGCAAGTCTCCCCCCATAGCTAAGGGGTCGCGTAGACACTGACCCGTCGGGGGAGATTTAGAGGGGGGTGAAAAGCGCCCTATTCCGCTTGCCTGATGATCGTGTGCTCTTCTTGCAGCCACTGGAAGGCTTGGTCTACATTGCGTTCGCCAGAGAGGATCGACTCCCCGAGCTGGTCAAACATCGACCAGAGCTGCGACACTTGCGGATTGTTCACAATCGGATAGCGGAATTGCGCGCCCTGCGTGATCTCGCCCCAAGACGGATTCTGCAGGTTCAGGATTGGGATCTGGGCGACGACCTCTTCGTCTTCAAAGAGTGACTTCAAGCCGGGCATGACGTTCTCCAGCGCGACGGCTTTCAATTGGTCGTAAGAACCCAGGAACTCAAGCACTTCTCTCGCTTGCTCACGCTTTTTCGAGGCGGTTGGGATCGAATAGCCCCAGCCATGGATCAGCAGGCTGTCGTTGGCGGGTCCCATCGGGAAGCGCCCCCAGGCGAGATTGTCCTCGGTCACAACGGTGTCAACCGTACTCGTGATATTGCTGTACATACCTTCGTAACCCCAAACCATGCCCGCTTTGCCCCCGGCCATCAGCCCGATGACCTCGTTCCAGCCTTCGTTGATGGTGGATGGCGGCGTGATTTCGTAGTCGTTGACCCAGTCGTACATCCACTGGAGCGCGGCTCTGGTGGCGTCGTCATCGAGCGCCTGCAGATCGGCGCCCGTATGGTGCAGCGCCAACAGCACGGTATTGAAGGCGTGCCCCCCGCCGCCCAGTGGACGCCAGCCCCAAACGCCGGCTTCCTGGTCCGTGGCGGCTAATCCGGCGGAGACAAAGTCATCCCAAGTCGCCGGGTGTTCCGGTACCAGGTCGGTGTTGTAGAAGAAGGGCGTGGCGCCCATGAAGTAGAAAATTCGGAAAACACCGCCCATCGCATTGTCCAAGACGTTTACGCTATCGGTGAGGTCATCGGCATTGTCGGTATAGGCATTCAAATCGCTCAGGTCGAGCGCCCAGCCATTGATGCCATACATGCCGCCCAGCAGGTCATCGAGGAACATGATGTCGGCGTGGGAATAACCGGTTTGACCCCAGAGCGTGTACTTCTGCATCACATCGCTCCAGCTCCCCGTTGGCAAACCCTCCTGAATGATCTTAATCCCGGTCGCTTCCTCAGCCGCTTCATACTGCGACTCCCGGAATTCCCCGCCCCAGCCGACGAGGTTGATCTCGTGGTTGTCGGCGCGGACGATGTTGGGGAAGTGCGGCAGCAGCGAGCTGGCCGCGACCGCGCCCGCCCCCTCAAGAAATCACGTCGCGATATGTTTTTGACCTTATTCATTTCTAGCTCCTTCTCAAATCAATAGAAATTTGCTGGTTTATTGCGTTCCAGCGGATTCTACCCCCCCTTGGCAAAAAAGGCGAAATTTTCACAATTCACGACGAAGTCTGTATGGGCGACCTGCGGTCAGTGTCGCCGGTCAATGTCTGCGCGACCTACGCGCGGCGCCGAGGCGCCCGAACGAGCCTCAGGATTGACACGGGCGTTTCACGAAACGCCCCTACATCCCTGCCGTCGGATGACCTCCGCAGGCGCGATTAAGCGAGTCGCCCCATACTGCAATTTAAGGCGGTAGGCTGTTGGCAGGGGCTATAGCCTTTGACAGCCAATCGCAAACCCATTATGCTTGGCGCGTCTAGCGCAGATGGAAAAGATATGCGGCTCTATATCACCGGCGGCACCGGCCTGGTCGGCAGCAACATCATCCGCTTGGCGCGCCGGCGCAGCGACATCGAAATCATCGCCTCGCAGTACGGTCCCCCGCCGGAATGGCAGGTCGACTACCAACTTGATCCCCTTGACATTGCCGATGCCGCCGCCATCCGCGCTTCCATTGAGCGCTACAAACCCGATGCCGTCATCCATTGCGCCGCCATGCTCGACCATGTTTATATGCAGTACCACCGCGCCGAAGCCTGGCGCGCCACGGTGGACGCCAATCTGGCTTTCGCCCAGGCCTGCGCCGAAGTGGACGCGCGCTACATCTTCGTCTCTTCAGACTGGGTCTTCGACGGGCAGGAGCCGCTGGTCAGCGAAGAGTCGCCGCCCAATCCGGTGAATTTCTACGGCTTCATGAAGGCGGTCTGCGAACGCGATATCATGAGCCGGCCCGGCTTGCGTTATGGCATCGGCCGCATGGCCGGCATTTATGGCTTGAATTACGCGATTCCCCATCTGCTGATGAAGGACAATCACCTCGGCTTCCCTATCACCAACTACATTATCGACCGGCTCTCGCAGGGCTTGATCGCGGAAGTCTGGACCGGTCCCAAGGTCAATGACATGGCGCACGCGTCGCTGGCGTCGGATGGCGCCGAGCTTCTGCTGCGCCTCGTCGAGCACGACGAAAATGGCATCTTCCACTGCTGGGGCAGCGAGCCAGCCAACCGTCTGGAGTTGGCGCATAAGATCGCCGACGTCTTTGAATTCGACCATTCCTTAATTGTGCCGACGCCGACCGATCCCATCGTGCTTGATGAGTTTCGCCACGTTCGCATCCCCTTCCGGACGGTAGCGAACAGCGAGCTTACCTATAAGGCGCTGGGCCGCCGCAGCTATAATCTAGTTGACGGGCTGCGCGCCTTTAAGGCTGAATTGGCCGCCCAACGTTAGCAGCAACTGTAGGGGCTACTCGGTGAGTCGCCCGAGCGAATAAATCGACAAGTGGAGCGAGCATTACGATGAAAGCACTGACACTTAGCGCCGACTGGTCGCCCAAGCCTGGTTACGATATGACCGAAACCGAGCGCGATCTGCGCCGCCCGCGCAACGCCAACATGACCTGGAAGCATCCCAAGCTGACGCTGGGCGATGCGCCCGACCCGACGCTGCGGCCCGATCAAGCGCTGCTCGAAGTGGCGGCGGTTGGTATCTGCGGCTCGGATATGCATATGTATGAAGCCGACGCCGATGGCTACATGCTTTATCCCGGCTTGGTACATACGCCGAATATCATCGGTCACGAGTACGCTGGGCGGATTGTCGAAGTCGGCAAGGATGTGAAGGGCTTGCAGGCCGGCGATTTGGTCGCGGTGGAAGAAATCCAGTGGTGCGGCGAATGCATCGCTTGCCGCAAAGGCTTCGTCAACCACTGCCTCGACATTGAGGAAACTGGCTTCACTATCCCCGGAGCGATGGCGCAGTATCTGCCCGTCTGTGGCAAATACTGCTGGAAGCTCGACGAGATCGCCGAGCGCTACGGCGAAGATGAGGCGCTGGTGATGGGCGCCATGGTCGAGCCGACTGGCGTCTCTTATCAAGGGCTCTTCAATCGCCTGCGCAATTGGCAGCCGGGCAATAATGTCGTCATCTTCGGCGCGGGACCGATCGGGCTGGCGGCGGAAGCGCTGGTGATCGCCGCCGGGGCGGGGCAAGTGATCATGTTCGATCCATCAGAGAGCCGCTGCCAGATCGCCATGAAAATGGGGGCGTCGGCCGCGCTGAGCCCAATCGGCATCGATCTCGATGAAGCGATCATGCAGCAAACCCTGGGGCGTGGCGTCGACTACGTGGTGGAATGCGCCGGCTTCGCCGACCAGACGATTGAAAAGCTCGATCGCTGCCTGGCGGTGAATTCGTCAATCATTGACATAGGTATGGGTGAAGCCGAGCCCACAGTGCCGATCGTCGCTTACAAGCGCATGGGCGTGCAATACGCCGGCGCTCTGGGGCATGCCGGCGGTCCCTTCCAGCATGTCATCCGTATGATGGCGGCGGGCCGAATCGACATGCGGAAGATGGTCAGCGCGCGCCTGCCGCTGGATGAGGCGCTGGCCGCTTTCAAGCGCCTGGAAAGCCGCGAAGACGCCAAGATCATCTTGCAGCCGAATTAATTTTCACCAAATACGTGTTGGGTCGACCAACCTGGTCGCCCGCCGGAACACCGAAAATGTAGGGTCGACCTACCAGGTCGCCCGCCAATATGAAGAATCTGTAGGGGCGTTTCGCCGAAACGCCCGCAACCGAAACTGAAAGAGTAGCGCTCATGGGCGACTGGCTTCTAATCCTCGGCGGCATGGCCTTTTGGATACTGGCGGGGCTCTGCGTCTTTCGCCGCGATTGGGTCTGGCGCTTGTATTCGCTCGAGCCGCGCTGGCGTGCCGATAACCCTGAGCGCACGGAAGCCTGGGACGTCAAGACCAAACGCTCGGCTTATATCTTCGTGCTGCTTGGTTTGGTCTTTGTGGCGCTCGGTTTACTGATATGACGGGGAAATAGATATGAGTTTGCGAGCGAGCCAAGGCTCGCCCCTACAGTTCGTTCACGTGGTCACGCGCGTATACGGGCGAGTCGCCGCCGACGGTCAGTGTCTACGCGACCTCGCCCCTACGTCTTCAGCGTTTATGCGGGCGAGACAAGTCTCGCCCCTACACCTTGACCGCGCCCAAATTGTGATACAAGCGCGCCGCCGCCTCAAGCGATGTATAGAAGCTGTCAAGCTTGAGGTACTCATTGGGCGAGTGGATGCCTTCGCCCTCGCCATAGGCAAAGGCGGTGATAGGCAAACCGATCAGCCGATTGAAAACGCCGAGAATCGGGATTGAGCCGCCGGTGCGGACGAGCTGCGCTCGCTTTCCGATGGTCGCTTCAATCGCCGCTTGCGCCGCTTCCAGCCAGGGACCGTCAGTGACTAGCTCGAAGTACCAGGCTGTTTCGCCCAGGTTGCACTCCACGGCGACGGTATCGGTGGCGAAACCTTCGACATACGCTTTGAGCGCCTCGGCGATCTCGTCCGGGTCTTGATCGGGCGCGAGGCGCATGGTGACTTTGAAGCCGGCTTCGGCTGGGATGATGGTCTTGTTGCCCGCGCCTTGATAACCGCCCCACATGCCGGTGATATCGCAGGTGGGGTAGACGGTGGCGCGCTCCGCGGCCGGCGCGATTGTATCCCCCCAGAAGCGCTCGACGCCGGCGCCTTCCAGCAGCGCCTCCGCCTGAAAGCCGGCGTCGATGCGCGCCTTGTCCCGCGCATTCGCTTCGCGTACGTTGTCGTAATAACCGGGCAGTTGGACGCGTCCCTCATCATCGTGGAAGGCGCCGATGATCCGGCCGGCGACATGAAGCGGGTTCTGCACCAAGCCGCCATAGAGCCCGGAGTGGATATCGGCTTTTGGCCCAGTCACCCGGACTTCGGCGGTGACCATGCCGCGTCCGCCGTAATATAGCCGCGGATCAGCCGGCGCGAAATCGCCATCGCAATTCAGCAGCACATCGGCAGCCAGCCGTTCTTTATTCGCCTTGACGAAGGCTTCTATGCTGGGCGAGCCCGATTCTTCTTCGCCTTCGAACATGATCTTGATATTGACCGGCAGCTTCCCATTTGTCCGCAGCAGCGCTTCAAAGGTCTTGAGATTGCCCCAAACGCCGGCTTTATTGTCGCTGGCGCCGCGCGCGAACATCTTGCGCTCTTTGATTAGACCCTCAAATGGATCGCTCTCCCAAAGCGGAAGCGGATCGACCGGCTGCACATCGTAATGCGCATAGACGAGCACGGTCGGCTTGTCGGCTCCAGCTTTGAGCCACTCGCCATAAACCACCGGGTAGCCAGCGGTGGCGATCGCTTCGCATTTGTCGAAGCCCAATGCCTCGAGCTGCCCAACGATCCAGTCGGCGCAGGCGCGCACATCATCCGCGTGAGCCGGATCGGCGCTGATGGACGGAAAGCGCAGCAGTTCCTTGTAATCTTCCATCATCTTGTCTTGCGTCTCTGCCAGATAATCGATCGCGTTTTGAATGCTGTCGGTCATATTGTTCCCCTCGTGGGTCTGTCAATGTCGTGCCGCTAATCATAGCGCAATGGCGTTGGAAATTCCGCCGCGAAGATTGAGCGAAAACGGTTTTATCGATTGGGTCGGCTGGGGACAATTCGGAATCTGTAGGGGCAACTCGGTGAGTCGCCCGACGGAGCGCGAAAACTGTAGGGGCGACCCGATGGGTCGCCCGAAAAAGCCCAAGAAAACACGTAATTTGCGACGAAAATCCGCTCGCCGCAAAACTGTCCTGTCCTCAGCTCCTTGTGGGGCGCGCGTAGATACTGCACTATGGCAAGGGGCCGGGGATGGGGGTTTGTCGCGGTATCAATATTTCACCACTTCCGCTTGATTTAAGCGCTCGGTTAGATTTTCAAGCTAAGTTAGAATAGGGTAAACAGCGAGCGCGGAATGATGTGAGGACGATGGGCAAAGATCGAAACATTCTGGTAGTTGACGATGAACGCACGATAAGAGAAGTGGTGCGGCGATACCTTGAACTGGAGGGCTTCGCCGTCACCGAGGCGGAGACGGGTCCGCAAGCGCTGTCTATCCTGCAGAGTAGCCGTCCCGACTTAATCGTGTTGGATATTATGCTGCCCGGCGTCGATGGCTTTTCCATCACCCGCCGTTTGCGGCAGGCTGATGATTTCACTCCTTTGGCGATTGATGACGACATTCCCATTATCTTGCTCACCGCGCGGACCAACGAAGTCGACCGCGTGGCCGGGCTGGAGCTGGGCGCCGATGATTATGTCACCAAACCATTCAGCCCGCGCGAGTTGGTGGCGCGGGTGAAGACGGTGCTGCGGCGGACGACCGCGGCCGAAGTTGAAAGCGAGGGCCCGGTTGAGTTTGGCGGCTTGTCGCTGGACCCGCGCAGCCGCTCGGTCACGGTCGATGGCGCAGGCGTCAGCTTGACGGCGAAAGAATTCGACCTGCTCTCTTTCCTGTTGCGCCATCCGCGGCAAGTTTTTACGCGGCAGCAGCTGCTCGACAAAGTCTGGGGCTATGAGTTTTACGGCGATGAAAGCACCGTGACCGTACACGTCCGGCGCTTGCGTGAAAAGCTGGAGCCGAACCCGAGCAAGCCGAGTTATATCCAGACCGTTTGGGGCGTCGGTTATAAGTTTGAAGCGCCCGCAGCCGATTAGCGAAAGTAATTGAGACCATGCGCGTCGATCAGAGACTGTACCAAAACCCCCTAACCATATTCTTGCTGGTATTGGTGATTCCGATAGCCGGCGCCGTGTTCAGCGAGCTGATCATGTTTGATCTGCCGGGGAATGAAGTGCAGGATCTCCTGGGCTTCATGACCGTCACCGGCTTGACAAGCTCGCTGCTCTCGTATGCCTTCTATCGCTTGGGCGTTTTGGAGTGGTTTCGCAGTTTGCGCTGGGCGATCTTGATGGTGATTGCCCTGCTGGTGCTGATGATCTTTCTCAACGTCTGGGTCATCGCCCGCTTCACCTTCATTCAAAACCATTACCTGACGCTGACTTCAGTTCTGCTGGTATTCGCCGGGCTATCGGCGCTGACCATCGGCTTCTTCGCCTCCAAGACGATGACTGACCGCCTTAGCAAATTGAGCGACGCCACCCGATCGCTCGCCGCGCGCGACTTTGCGATTCGCTTGAAAATCTCGGGCAATGACGAAATCGCGCAACTGGCGGATACATTTAACGCCATGGCGCGGAATCTGCAAGAAGTTGAAGAGCAGAAACAGCAGCTGGAGCAGACGCGCCGCGACTTGACCGCCTGGGTCTCCCACGATTTGCGGACGCCGTTGACCTCAGTTCGCGTGATGATTGAAGCCATGCTAGATGGCGTCGTCGATGATGACGCGACGGTGCAGCGCTATCTGGACAGCAGCCGCAGCGAGATTGAACATCTCAGCAGCCTGATTGACGATCTGTTTGAATTGGCGCAGCTTGATGTCGGGCACCTGCAGATCCGCATGCAGCGCGCCTCGATACGCGATTTGATTTCGGATACGTTGGGCAGCATGCGGCTGAAGGCGGCGGAGCGGCGCATCAATCTGAAGGGCGAAGTGTCCGACGATGTCGACATGATTCAAATGGCGCCGGACAAAATCCAGCGGGTCTTGACGAATCTGGTCGACAACGCCATCAAATATGCCGAGAGCGGCGAGCGCGTCACCTTAAGCGCCTGGCGCGTCGGCGGCGAGATCCGCATCGACATCCACAACAGCGGCTCATATATCCCGCAGGATGTATTGCCGCGTCTGTTTGAGAGCTTCTATCGCGGCGAAGGCTCGCGCAGACGGGGCGACGATGGCGCGCGCGGAACCGGCTTGGGGCTGGCGATCGCCCGCGGTTTTATCGAAGCGCATGGCGGGCGCATCTGGGCCACGAGCGCTCATTCGCAGGGAACGACTTTCAGTTTCTCGCTGCCGCAGACGCAAATGCGGAACTAAGCCTGCTCGACGATGCGATAGCACGCCTCAAGCCGCCACTCCGCCAATTCAATCCCGTGCAGCTGCATGAAATCGCGTGAGGCTTTGCTGTGGTCCCAACTGGCGCCGATGACCACCAGGGGGATCTGGTAGCGCACGATTGCCCCGGCGCACATCAGACAGGGAAAGGCGGTGGTGTAGAGCACGGTGTCGGCGTAGGATTCTTGCAAGCCCGCCGCTTTGATCGCTTCCATTTCGCCATGGCTCAGCGGGTCGTTGTTCTGGATCATTAGATTGCGCCCGCGCCCGATGACTTCGCCACTGCGAACCAGCACCGCGCCGAAGGGGTTGCCGCCCTCGGCTTTGGTGGCGTACGCTTCTTCAATCGCCATTGCCATGAACTTGTCCATTATTTCGCTCCTGTTGCGCTCGACTTTGCATCTTAGGGTATCCGCGACGACTTGCTATAATCTAATTGCGATTTACTTTCGACAAAATAGCGGATGCAGGAGATCAGCGATGAATGAAGAGGCGCAAACGGGACTGAATGAACTAAGTAAGAATAGACACGGGCTTGTAACCATCGCCGGCATTGTCGTCTGCGTCCTCGTGGCTTTGGTGGCGGGGCGCGGTTTACTCTTCGGTCTGGTGATGGGCACAGTTTACAGTTCGGGCTTGGGCATTGGCCGGCGCGTTTCGGCGGAGATTCGCAGCAATGTTCCAAGCGAGAGTATGGCGCCAGCGCTTATCGCCGGGCCGATCGCGGCTGCCATCGTGGTGGGTATTATTACCGCGCTCATACTTTCAGCTATACAGGGCGCGGTCGATATCAGCCCGATGGAAGGCGACGACATTATCGCGTCCATCGTCAAGTCTTTCTTCGATAGCGCTGCCGCGCTTGCCGTAGCCGCTGGCGTGGTCGCAGGCAGCTGGGGGCATAGAGCCGAATCGGACTAGGCCTCAGAAGCCTGCAACAACGCGCTGCGCTATTGCCAGTCTGCATCTTTTGAAACAATAGCGCCTATGCTATAATCACAGTACTGACCAGTCAGTACTGTGTATCGTCATGACTGAGCAAGGAACCGATCCACGCTCCACGCGCGACCGCATCCTCGACGCGGCGATGAGTATCTTCAGCGCCAAGGGCTTTCACGATACCAAGCTGGATGAGATCGTCGCCACGGGCGGCATCAGCAAGGGCTCAATCTATTTTCATTTTCCAAACAAAGAGAAGCTATTCATCGCGCTGGTCGATCAATTCGCCGATGTGATCGAACGCCGCGCCCGCGAAGCGATCGAAGATGAGGCGCCGGGCATGATCCGCGTCCGCGTCGCCCTTGAGGCGGTGCTGGAGACCTTCGCCAAGTATCGGGTGCCCGCCAAGCTGCTGCTGGTGCAAGCGGTCGGTTTGGGCACGGTCTTCGAGCGCAAGCGCATGGAAGTTACGGACAGGTTCGCGCTGCTGATCAAGACTTATCTCGATGAAGCGGTCGCTGATGGCTCGATCGCGCCGGTGAATACGCATATCGTTGCGCACGCCTGGATGGGCGCTATCTACAGCGTCGTGATTCAGTGGGTGTATACCGGGGAGCCCAGCCGCGATGAGATTATGAAAGCGCTGCTGCCCTTGCTGCTGAAAAGCGTCGGCTATCAGGATTGAGCCGTGGATATCAGCGCGATTCGGCATTCGACCATCAATGAGCGTTACGGCCGCCTGCTAAGTTGCAGCGTTCCCTGCGGTGGCTTCAGCCTTGAGGCTTTCCTGGCTTCAGCCGCCGGGGGCGCGCGCTTTTATTGGGAAAACGGTGACGACCGCATTGCCTTCGCCGGCGCTGGCACGGCGGTCGAGCTGATGGCATGGGGACCAGAGCGCTTCGCCAAGATCGCCAAAGACACTCGCGCGCTATTTGATGGCGCGCATGTGGAATGCGCGGGGGCGCCCTTAAGCGGACCGCGTTTGATGGGCGGGTTCGCCTTCCGCAGCGATTTCACGCCCGACAACACCTGGTCGATATACAGCCCCGCATTCTTTGCGCTGCCCCATTACCAATTGGTTAAAGCCGGCGACGCTGCCTGGCTGACGATCAATACCCAGATTCCGCCGGACGAATCGCCCACGCGGCTGATGCCGGATTTGCGGGCGGCGTTGCAAGAGAAGATCGCGCAGTTGAGGGATAGTGAATGGTCAGCGAATCGGGGCGTGGGAAGTACGCTGATCGACATTGATTATCCGATGCCCTATCGAGCCTGGGATAAGATGATCAAGCAAGCGACCGCGCGGATTCGCGCCGGCGCGCTGCGCAAAGTCGTGCTGGCGCGGGCGGCGGAATTGCGCTTCGATGGGCCCGTGCATCTGCTGCCGATCTTACGACACCAGGCGGCGCATTATGCCAATTGCTGCCGATTCCTCTTTGAGCCGCGCCCGCGCTACGCCTTCTATGGCGCGTCGCCGGAATTGCTGGCATCGGTGCGCGGGCGGCAGCTCTGCACGATGGCTTTAGCGGGCAGCGCCGCCCGTGGCCAAACTGAAGCCGCCGACCATCGACTTGGAGCGGACTTGCTCGCCAGCGCCAAAGAGCGCGAAGAACACGCGATCGTCGTCGACAAGATGCGCGATCGCCTCGCGCCGGTCATGGATTCGCTTGAGATCGGCAAGAGCGATCTATTGAAATTGACTAACATACAGCACATCAACACGCCGATCCGCGGGATATTGAACCGGCGGAGCGGCATTCTGCCCTTGGTCGAGGCGCTGCACCCGACGCCGGCTCTGGGCGGCGACCCGCGGCCAGAGGCGCTGCGCCTTATCCGCGAGTTGGAGCCGATTCCGCGCGGCTGGTACGGGGCGCCGGTCGGCTGGATTGATTCGCGGCTTGATGGCGAATTCGCGGTGGCGATTCGCTCGGCAGTGGCGCAGGAAGCGCGCGCCTGGGTATACGCCGGCGCCGGCATCGTCGCCGATAGCGAACCGCGAAGCGAATGGGCGGAAACCGAACTCAAGTTCCGCCCGATGCTCGATGCGCATGGGGTAATTTGACCACCGAGTACACCGAGTACACCGAGAAAAACGTCGCTGATCGTAATGAGAAAGAGGAATTGCATGTATAGGCGAGACGATCTAACACATGAAATAATCGGCGCCGCGATGGAAGTTCATAGTGCGATGGGAGCCGGGCTGATAGAGCAAATCTACGAAAACGCGCTGTGCGTCGAACTAACTAAGCGTGGGATAGGTCATCAGAAACAAGTGCGTGTGCCGGTGCAATACAAGGGTGTAGCGGTCGGTGACTTGTACGCCGATCTTGTAGTCAAAGGCCGGGTAATTGTGGAATTAAAGTCGGTCCGCGAATTGGCGCCTATCCATGAAGCGCAGCTGATAACTTATCTGAAGCTGTCAAAAATCAAGACTGGCCTGCTCATCAACTTCAACGTCGTTTCTCTGAAAAAGGGCGTAAGACGCTTCAGCGTATAGCACATTCTCGGCTTCCTCGGTGTACTCGGTGGTGAAATAAAAGATTACCATGCCCAATCCAAACACGATCTACGCCAATACATTCATAGACGCCCTGATCGCTTGCGGGCTGAAGCGCGTCTGCCTGGCGCCGGGCTCGCGGCACACCCCGCTGGTTCTGGCGCTGGCGCGGCATCGGCAGGACATCGAGATTTACTCCCACCTGGATGAACGCAGCGCGGCATTTTTCGCCTTGGGTCTGGCTTTAGGGGCGGATGAACCGGCGGCGGTGGTCTGCACGTCCGGCTCGGCGGCGGCGAATTTCTTCCCGGCGATTGTCGAGGCGCATCAGTCGCGCGTCCCCTTGATCGCGCTGACAGCCGATCGTCCGCCTGAATTGCGGGCTAGCGGGGCGAACCAAACCATCGACCAACTCAAGCTCTATGGGGATTACGCCGATTGGTTCGTTGACACGCCCTTGCCCGAGGCTGATCCGCCTGCGGTCGCGCTGCGTAATCTGCGGTCGCTGGCGGCGCGCGCCTATGCTATGGCGGCTTCAAAACGCGGCGTCGTTCATATCAATTTGCCATTCCGCAAGCCGCTTGAACCGGAGGCCGATGCGCTTAAGATCGAGCGGCGGGCGCCAACGCGCTTCGTCAGCGAGATCGGCGCGCGCGATTCCGGATTGCCGGCGCTCTTGAGCGACGATGTCCTGCGGCGGCGAGGCATCATATACTTTGGGCATGGCAGCTGCCGCAGCGAAAAGGAACGGGATTTGATGCTGCCCTGGGCGGACCGACTGTCGGCGATCAGCGGCTTCCCGCTGCTGGCGGAGTCCACATCAAATATGCGCGCCGCTAACGCGATTGTCGCCTACGAAAGCGTCATGGCCGCGGCTGAGTTGGATTTCGCGCAGGTTGAAGTCTTGATCCGATTTGGCGCGCCGCCGCTCGCCAAAAACATGGCGGAATTTATCGCCCGCAGCCAGTTGCCTTACCATATTTATTGCAGCCGAGCGAGGGAGTGGGCGGACGACAGCCACACTGTGACCCACCACCTGACCATCGATCCGGCAAGCATTGACGCCGCCGAGTGGGACCGGTTTGAACGGGCGGCGCCGACCGCGAACGCATGGCGTCAGCAATTGTCGCGCGCCGACGGAGCCGCCCGAGAAGTGATCGGCGATGAAATCGAATGCGGCGCTTATTTTGACGGCGCCGTCCTTCACGATGTCGTCGAGCTGATGCCAGCCGGGGGGACGCTATTCGCCGGCAACAGTTTGCCGGTGCGGCATCTCGATCAATTTGGGCTGCGGGGTGACAAGCCCATTTTCGCCTACGCCAATCGCGGCGCGTCGGGCATCGATGGCAATATATCTACCGCTTTGGGCGTCGGCGCGGCGCGCAGGGGCAAACGGCTGGTGGCGGTCGTCGGCGATATCACGCTATATCATGACATGAGCGGCTTGCTGGCCATCAAGCGCTGTGATGTGCCGCTGACGATTGTGCTGCTCAACAATGGCGGCGGGGGAATCTTTCAACGCCTGCCGATACGCGAGTTCGAGCCGGCATTCAGCGATTATTTCATCACCGCGCCGGGCTTGGAATTCGCCCACGCGGCCGCCTTGTACGATTTAGAGTACGCGCGCGCTGATGATCGCGCAGCGTTTCGGCAGGCATTTAGCGAGGCGGTAGCGGGAAGCGCATCGACCTTGATTGAAGCGCGCACCGATGCGGTCGCCGACCTGAAGCGGCGGCGCGAGATTATGGCGGCCGCGCGCAATGCTGTTCATACGACGCTTCACTGAGACATGCAGGATTGTCTAATCATGAGGATATCAGGTTAAACGCAGTCTGTTTGCGGGAATCACTTTCATCTCAATTGGCGAAAAATGCAGGGGCGACCGGCGGGCAGTGTCTACGCGCCCTGCCAGGTCGCCCGCCAGCGCCACCATTACAGATTGCATTATCGCCTGGCTGACTTCAATCGACTGAGTACAGGAGACCAGAATGGCAACGAGCAAAGAAGAGGGCGCCAAAATCACAACGCGTGATCTGATGCGGCTGGCCGATTGGCAGGAAGTCAAGCCTTACGATGACATCAGCTACCACAAAGCCGCCGGCATCGCCCGTATCGCCTTTGACCGCCCGGATATCCGCAATGCTTTCCGGCCCAAGACCATCGACGAAATGACCGAGGCGCTGCTGCACGCCTGGCACGATGGCGAGGTCGGCGTTCTGTGGATCACAGCCAATGGTCCGAGCGCGAAAGACGGGGTCTGGTCCTTCTGCGCCGGCGGCGATCAGAAGGCGCGCGGGCATTCCGGTTATGTCGGTGATGACGGCGTTCCAAGACTAAACGTTTTGCAGCTGCAGCGTTACATCCGCAACATCCCCAAGCCAGTGATCGCGGTTGTGCCCGGTTATGCGATCGGCGGCGGGCATGTCTTGCACGTTTGCTGCGATCTCACGATCTCCAGCGACAACGCCATCTACGGCCAGACCGGTCCCATCGTCGGCAGCTTTGACGCCGGCTTCGGCTCATCGTTCTTGGCCGCGCATATCGGGCAGAAGAAGGCGCGCGAGATCTGGTTCCTCTGCCGCCAATACAGCGCCGCAGAGGCTGAGGCGATGGGCATGGTGAACACGGTCGTGCCGCTGGCGGAGCTCGAGAAAGAGGCGCTGCAGTGGTCGCGCGAGATCCTCAGCAAGAGCCCGATGGCGCTGCGTTTTATCAAAGCGGGCTTGAACGCCGAGCTGGACGGGCAGACCGGTGTGCAAGTGCTGGCGGGCGACGCCACCATGCTCTTCTATATGACCGAAGAAGGCAGCGAAGGCAAGAACGCCTTCCTCGAAGGGCGCAAGCCGGATTTCGGCAAGTTCCCGCGGCGGTCTTGAGCGCGGCGGGAGAATTGGAGCGAGCCCATTTTGCGCGAATGTAAGCATCGGCTAAACCTTGATAGCGACCTTACCTTCATCAACCTTGACGGCAGCGAGTTTACTTTCCGCGCGATGAATCGGCTGGCGTCGGGCGGATGCGGCGCGATTCTGAGCCATCTGCCGCTGGCGCCGGGTGACAAAGTCGGCATCTTGTTGCCGGATAAGCTCCTGTTTGTAGCCGCCTTGCTTGCGTTAATGCGGCTGCGCGCCGTCTCCGTACCGCTGAATACGCGCTTGACGGCGGCGGAATTGCGCTGGCAGGTCAAGAATGCGGATTGCCGGCTCCTAATCTGCCAGGCGGAGACCAAGATGCTGGCGGCTGAAACTTCCCGCGATGCCCTTGAATTGCAGCCGAAGCGCTTTCTTGACGCCGCGTCTCGGCACAACGACTATGGCTGGATGAACCTTGATGACGACTTCGCCATCATCCATACATCAGGCACGAGCGGCCGCCCGAAAGCGGCGGTCTTAACTTACGGCAATGTATTCCAAAGCGCGCGCGCCTCGGCGAAAATGCTTGGGCATTTGGAAAACGAGCGCTGGCTCTGTGTCTTGCCGCTTTACCATATTGGCGGCTTGAGCATCATTTTGCGTTCGCTGATCTACGGAACCGCCGTCCACATATCGTCGGAGTCGTTTTTCAACGTTGATGCAGTGAATCGCAAGCTTAGTTCGCCTGGATATTCAATGGTCTCGCTCGTGCCGACCATGCTGCAGCGGCTCCTTGATGCCAAAAAGCGCCCTTGGAATCCCCGCCTGCGCTTGATCTTGCTCGGTGGCGAAGCGCCATCTCCAGAGCTGCTTGCCCGCTGCGCCGCGCAGGATCTGCCCGTCGCGACAACTTACGGCCTCACGGAAACGGCGTCACAAGTCGCGACCGCCACCCCCGAACTCGTCTACCGCAAAAGGGGCACGGTGGGCAAGCCGCTCAGTTGCACGCAAGCGCGCGTCATCGACGACCGAGGCGATGAGGCCGCGCCTATGGTCGCGGGTGAAGTGCTGGTCAAAGGCGATACCGTCATGCGCGGCTACTACAACGATCCCGCGGCCACGGCTTTAGCCCTGCGCGATGGCTGGCTGCATACCGGCGATATCGGGTATTTGGACGAAGACGGCGATCTCTTCATCCTGCAGCGGCGCGAGGACCTCATCGTCAGCGGTGGCGAAAATATCTATCCCGCCGAAGTCGAGGATGTCTTGCGCCAGCATCCCGCCGTCGCCGAAGCGGTCGTCTTTGGCGCCCCCGACGCCAGTTGGGGGCAAGCTGTCGCCGCGGTCGTCGAGCTGCGTGCAGGGCGGTCGGCCTCGACCGATGACATCATCGCTTTCTCGCGCATGCGCCTGGCAGGTTACAAAATCCCGCGTCAGATCGCTTTGGTCGCGTCTTTACCGCGCACAGCATCGGGCAAAATTCAGCGGCGAGAAGCGCGGCGGGTCTTCGATGAAGCGTTATCGCGCGATCAATAGCGGGCATCGCTACCACATTGAAATCCACGGCGCGGGTGATAGGCTCGTGCTGCTGCACGGCTTCAGCGGCGACGCCTCAACCTGGCGCGCGATTATTGAGCGCTTGGCAGACAAATTTCAGTTGATCGCCATTGATCTGCTGGGTCACGGAGCGAGCGACGCGCCCGCGGATATCGCCAGCTATCGGATGGAAGCGGTCGCCGCCGATATCGTCGACTTGCTCGATCAACTTGCCGTATGTGATCCATACCTGCTCGGTTATTCCATGGGCGGGCGGCTGGCGCTCTTTCTGGCTTGCGCCTATCCGAGCCGATTCAGCGCCCTGATTCTGGAGAGCGCGTCGCCCGGCTTGGCTGACCAGCGCGCTCGCGCTGACAGGCGCCTAAAGGACGATCAGCTGGCGGATCAAATCGAAAAGGCTGGGGTGGCGTCATTTGTCGCCAATTGGGAAAGCCTGCCGCTTTGGTCTACCCAATCCAAGGCGCGGATCCGCGCTCAGCGAGCGCAGCGCTTGGCTAATCGCTCGCAGGGACTGGCGAACAGTCTGCGCGGGATGGGCGCCGGCGCGCAGCCGAATCTGTGGCGACAGCTTCCGAAACTAAATCTGCCGACTTGCTTGATTGTCGGCGAGCGCGATGACAAGTTCCGGCGAATCAATCAAGACATGGCGAGTGCCATACCGCGCTCGCGCCTCTCGCTAATCCCTGCGGCCGGGCACAATACCCACTTGGAGGAGCCGGATGCCTTCTGTCAGGCAATTCGCGCTTTCCCACAGCGCCGCTAATCGACCGATGGCGTCGGCGACAAATGCCTCGTATTGCGCGCGCATTTTCGGAATCAGTCCCGGCGCTGGCGCGAATGACGGAAAGCGCGACAAACGAAACGCGCCCCATAAGTCCCAGAATGGCAGGGCAGTCGCGTTCAACTGCTGGCTCAAAGCCAAATACGCTGCGGTATAATCTTTTATCGCCTCAGGACCGAGCGCCCAGAGAACTTCCAAGCGGCTTTTCCCCAGGTCAGCCAGCGGATCGCCCAGCATCGCGTCTTCCCAATCGATGATCGCCGCCAGATCGTCGCCATTCCAGAGCAGATTGCCAGGCCAGAAGTCGCCATGCAGCAGAGCGGGCGCGTTGAACTCGACCCGCGGCAATGCCGCTTGCAGCGCCTCGTGAATCATTAGCCGCTCCGATGTGTGGGGCGCGCGGTCTCTGTTGATCGCATCGTCGATATGAGGAAGGAATGAGAGTTCGTATTCGCTAAGGTCCAGCGTATGAATGCTATTCAGAGCCTCGGCGAGCCGGCGGGAAAAGGCGGCGCGTTGAGAGGCGTCAAAACGGGCGCGCCCCTCAACGAATGCGGTAATGAGGAAGGGTGGCTGATGCGCCTCGCTCCGGTAGAGGGCTTCGGGTACCGGCAATCCAGCCTGCTTCAACACCTTGAGCAGTTGATACTCGTCGCGCGCGATGCGCGGATTGCGCTTGCGATCCCGCTGGCTGTGCGTCAGCAGGATCAGGCGCGCTGGCGGCTGCCCACTTGTTACAACATTTATTGCGGAGGCGCGCCCACCGAGCGCTTGAACGTCTTGCAGGGACCAGCGCGGATCAATGCCGCGGATGCTTCGCTGGATGTCTTGCTTGCGTATGCTCATGATGTTGTCGGCGCAGCGATCAAGTCGCGTTCGCAATCTTCAGGGCTGATTGAAAGTCGTTTCATCCGCGAGAGGCTGATGTCGCGCAAGCGCCAAAAGCGACGGACAAGACGATAATTGAGATGATAACCATTATGTCGTGAATTCAGTGCGAAACGGTTGCAAATGGAACATAAGACTCGGTAGAATCAGCGGTCAGCGAAAATCAACAGATAGGAGATTAGATAGGATGACTGAGAATCGCTATAGCAGGCGGGTGAAAAAGCTAGCTTTATTTATTATGGTTGCGGCTCTGCTGGGGTCGCTCAGCCTGGGCGCCGTTGTCGCGCAGGACGCGACCGATATTCTTGTCTGGTCGCTGGGATACGGCGGCGATTACGACGACACGCTGGTCGAGCGCTTCAACGAGGCGAACGATGACGTCCAGATTACCTTTGAAGATGTCTTGACCGGCACCTTCACCGAGAACAATCAGAAGGTGCGCATCGCCCTGGAAAACGAAGCCGGCCCCCATGTGCTCGGCGGCGTTGATGTTGGCGCGAACTTGCAAGCGCTGGTCTCGACCGGGCAGGTCAGAGATCTGACGGAGTATTATCGCGCCTCTGGCTTGATCGATCGCATCCCGCCAAACCTGCTCGCGCAAGTCACGGTCGAAGGTCGGATTTACGCTATCCCGCAAAACATGGAATCGGTCGGCATCTTCTACAATAAGGATCTCTTTGCCGAAATGGAGCTGGATGTCCCGTCGGAATGGGCGGAATACATCGACGTGTTGGAGGCGGTCAAAGACGCGGGTTACTATGGCTATACCATGGGTCTGGCTGGCGGCTGGCCCTCGGCGCTAATGGCTTCCATGTTTATGTACAGCAGCGCTGGCTCTGAGTATATTGACGTGCTCAGCGGCACACAGCCCTGGACGGATTGTGACAATTGCCTCGATGGCTTGAACGCCTTCTACGGCATGGTCGAAAACGGATACGCCAATCCAGAGCCGCTGGGCATCGACTACGATCAGTCGCTGGACTTGTTCTACCAAGGCATTAACGCCATGGTGCTCAACGGTCCCTGGTTCATCGACGCATCGGTATCCGCCGCGCCCGATTTCGAAATCGGCTTTTTCTATCTGCCGGCCGTCAATCCGAATACCGATATTAAGACGCTTGGCGGCATCGGCGGCTCGATCATCATTGCCGAGTATGCTGATGTGGATGCCGCATTTAAGGTAGTGGATTGGCTGACCAGCGAAGCGGTAGCGGTGCAAGCGCTGCGCGAAGCCTTCCAGTTGCCGGCTTTCTCAATCGAAGTGCCCGAAGATATCGATCCGCTCACCTATCAGATTGCATCAGAGACAGCCGCCAATGTCGATAAGATCGGCTTCTGGCCCGTTACTTACCTGCCGCCCAAGGTCTTTGGCGATATGAACCAGATCGTGCAAGGCATGATCGGCGGCATGCTCACCCCCGAAGAGTTCATGAGTGAAATGCAGGAGACGCACAGCACTTACCTGGCGGAGAACTAAGCGCCGGCTTCAGCGAAAATTGTAGGGGCGAGGCTCGCCTCGCCCTAAACCAGCAAAGGCAATGCGGGCGAGCCACCGGCTCGCCCCTACACATTGCCATAAATGCGAGCCTTGTAGGGGCGAGTGATGGATATTGTTGGCGGTCAGTGTCGACGCGGCCTAAGCTACCCTTGTCTCGCCCAATTGGACCAGTAAGCATGGCGCAAACCTTAAGCGCGGCGAAGAAAAAACGGCATAGTCCTCGATTCCGCATTGACCTGATGCCCTATCTGTTCATCCTGCCCGCCGTCGTCATTTACGTTATCTTCAACCTGGGTCCGGTGCTGGCCTCCTTCTTTTTGAGCTTCTTCCGCTGGGATCTGCTGTCGCCGACCACAGAATATATCGGCTTCAAGCACTACGACTTCATCCTCAATGACGACAAGTTTTGGAATGCGCTAAGCCACAACTTCACTTTTCTTATTCTGGCGGTCATTATCCCGGTTTGGATGGGGCTGTTCCTGGCGGTATTCATTTATGAGATACGCAGGGGGCGCGTCTTTTTCCGCGCCGCGCTCTTCCTGCCCGCCATCTTCTCCGGCGTGGTGATCGCCTACGTCTGGAAGTGGATCTATCATCCCTTCGCCGGTGTGTTGAACCCGACGCTGGAATTGATCGGTTTAGGCGCGTTCACACAATCCTGGCTGGGCAATCCCAAGATCGCGCTCTACTCGACCTTCATCGCCTACACTTGGGCCAGCTTTGGCTACTCAATGGTCATCTTTCTCGCCGGCCTGCAAGATATCTCCACCGATATCTTTGACGCGGCGCGGGTTGACGGCGCCAATTTCTGGCAGAAGCTCATTTGGATTACGATTCCCTGCCTCTACGATGTTTTCACATTTGTCATCACATTGCGCATATTTACGGCGATGGGCGTCTTCGGCGTCATCTATATCTTGACGGGCGGCGGACCCTTCTATCAGTCGGACGTCATCGATATCTACGTCTTCCGGATGATCGGCAATTTTGAGATGGGCTGGGCGACGGCGGCCGCGACCGTGAACACGGTTGTTGTTGTTTTCATCTCGACCGGTTTCATCAAGTGGCGGGAGTGGCGCTCGTGGAGTTCTTAAGCGGCAAAGCGCAGCGGCGGCTGCAGGGCGCGCCCTTCTACTTCTTGCTGACGCTGGCGACTGTCATCACCCTGGTGCCCATCATCTGGGTCTTCGCCAGCGCGCTGAAGTCCAACAAAGAAATCCGCGAAAACGCCCTCGCGCTGCCACAGGAGTGGCGCTTTCAGAATTATCTTGACGCCTGGTTCGGCGCCAGCTTCGATGAATATTTTTTCAATAGCATCTTCATCACGGTGACGAGCGTCGCCATAGTGCTGTTTCTGAGTTCCTTGGCCGCGTATTCATTTGCCAAAATGCGCTTTCGCGGCAATCAGATGATCTTTTTTCTCTTTCTCGTGGGCATGGCCTTTCCCTTGTCGGCAAAGCTGGGACCCTTGCTTTCCCTCATGTACGAATTGAATCTGGCAAATAGCCGCTTTGGCTTGATCCTGGTCTACGTAGCGGGCAGCTTGCCCTTCGCCATTCTGATGCTGCGCGCCTTCTTTCAGGGCTTCCCGCAAGAGCTGGAAGACTCGGCCGCGCTGGACGGCTGCAACCGCTTCCAATTCTACCTGCGCATCCTGCTGCCGCTGTCCAAGCCATCGCTGATGGCGCTGGGCATATTTGTCTTCATGGGCACTTGGAACGAATTCTTCCAGGCGCTGCTCCTGATCAACGAAGACAGCAAGCGCACCTTGCCATTGGGCTTGACCGCCTTCCAGGACGAATACTTCACCGACTTTGCTTTGTCCTTCGCCGGCATCAATATCACGGCGGTGCCAGTGATCATCGTCTATATCATGTTTCAGCGCAATCTAATCGAAGGCATCACGGTCGGCTCGCTCAAATAGGGCAGCAAATCTTGCATTCACATTTGGAAAAGGACGTCTGAACGGCATGGCACATTCAAAACCCAATATCGTCTTCATCATCGCCGATCATCAAGCCTTCTACGGGCACGATCGCGAAGGCGAATACGAGTACAAGTGGCCCAATTACGAACGCTTCGCCTCGGAAGGCCTTCGCTTCGACCGCGCCTATTCGGTCTGCCCGCTCTGTTCTCCGGCGCGCAGCAGCATGATGACCGGCGTCTACCCCAGCTCGCACGGCATCATCATGAATACCGAAGGAGAGATCTTCGGGAACCAATCCGATCTTGACTCGGGGCAAAGGCTCTACAGCCACTACTTGTCGCAGGCTGGCTATCGCAATGGCTACGTCGGAAAATGGCACTGCGGCCGCCAGCGCCTGCCCATCGACTACGGAATTGAAGGCTGGAGCTTGCCCGATTATGGCAAGATCTACATGTCCGACGAATACAAGCGCTATGCCGAGGAACGCGGATTCGGCGATGCGCGCGCCCAGATCGAGTACAACATCAATTATCCCGAGTGGCGCGGGCAAGAAATCGTCTTGCATGATCCGTCGCCTTGGAAGTTTATGAACGGCTCGGGCGTCCTGGCTGGACCGCCGGAAGCCCATGAAGAGCAATTCGTCGCCCATCTGGCTTGCGAGAAGCTGCGCGAATTCGCCGCCGACGATCAGCCATTTAGCCTGGTTGTCAGCCTCTGGGGGCCTCACCAGCCTTATTACCCGTCTGAGGAATACGCGGCGCAGGTTGACCCAGCCAACATACCCGAATACCCGAGCTTCCGCGACGACTTGAGCGGGCGCCCGCTCCGTCACCTCTACCACCGGGAAATCTCCCATCAAAGCGCGCGATCCTTTCCCGAATGGTCCACCTGGCAAGAGATCCTCGCCCGCTGCTACGCGCAGGGGTATCAGACCGACGCCGCCGTCGGAAGCGTGCTGGATACGCTGGATGAACTGTCGCTTACGGAGAACACCATTGTGATCTGGCTAGCGGATCATGGCGATGCCGTGGCCAGTCACGGCGGCTTGTGGGACAAGTCCTCAACCTTTATTGAGGAGGTCGTTCGCGTGCCCATGGCGATTCGTTGGCCCGCGGCAATCGACGGGGGCGCGCGTACCGAACAGCTGGTGTCTAATATGGACGCGACCGCTACTATCCTGGACGCCGCCGGCATTGACGCGCCAGATACTATGCACAGCCGCAGCCTGCTGCCGCTCTGCCAGGGCGCCGATGATGCCGACTGGTCCGATGAGCTGGTCTGCGAGCACATGGGGCATGGTGGACATTTCTTTCCCATGCGCATGATCCTGCATGACCGCTACAAATACGTTTTCTCGCTGCACGACATGAACGAACTCTACGATCTGCAAGATGATCCGTTTGAACTGAATAACCTGGTTCACGACAAGCAGTACGCCGATGTCACCGTTGATATGCGGGCGCGCCTGACGCGGCATCTCGAGGGCTCGACAATGCGCGATCAAAGACTGAAGCGCGTTATGCTGCTCGCCTTGGAGCATGGCCAGTAAGTTAAGTCGACTCGCCGTCAGCAGCGGACGCAATCCGGCGTGAGCGCGGCAGCCGATTGAACGCGTAAGCCCGCCTTATCCTTCAATTCGGGCGACCTCAAATTCGCGATCAAAGCGCTCGCTGGTGGCGGAAACTGTTCCGCTGTGGGTCTCGTGGGTCTCGAAGTCGTATACGATGAGCCGCACGGAATAGGCGCCTTCGCGCAGCGGCGAGACGTCGAACTCGTGCACAGCCAATAAACTGCGCCCGATGACATGGTCGTACTGGTGGACCTTTTGTCCGCCATCGTTATAGAATTGGAGCGAGAATCCGTATTCAATCGCCGGATCTTTTTCCCATGCCAAAAAGAATCTTAGCAAGTTCGCATTGATCTCATAAGACGCATTGCGCAGGCGAATGCCGTTATCATATTGGACTGCGAAGGCGCTGCTTTCGTCCATCGCTGTGCATGGAATCCCCTTTCGCAGGTATAGATCGATGGTTGACATGCCGTCCTCATAGTAGCGCGCGCAGAAGTTGAAGCGAGGCGCGAACCACTCTCGATAGGCGCTGGTCTGCGCCGCATCGAATTGCCCGAGCTCGTTGACCAGCCAAACCGCCGCTTCCGATTCCAGGTTGTAGCCAGCATCCGCATCGAGGATTTCTGAATTCTGCATCTTGATGCGGCCCTGTTCATCGCTGGCGATGGTTGCGACAGCGCGGTCGGACTGTGCGAAGTGGCGCATGTACTGCCTGATCTGATCGCCCGCTTCCGGCGACGGCGGAAACAGCAGGGCTGTCCCATGCCGGTTGTCAATGACCGAAAGCTGCCGCAAGGCGTCGACATAATCACGCGCGACTGGATGGCGCGCAAGAAAATCCTCGGGACAGCTATCGCGAAGGTCGCTCATCCGATAAATCGAAACGTGGTCGTCGCGGTAGGCTGGGTCAAGGTAGCGGAAACTTTCAATATATCTTTGCCAGTGGTAGCGGTCGTTATGATGGACAATGTGGCTGAAGCCATCGGCTATGAGTTGTTGGATGCCGGCCAGATAGGCGTCTTGATTCTGGATGTTGCAATTGGTGGGCTGGAGATTGTTCCAGATGCTGAGCACGGGATTGGCTTTGATATAGTCATACGCGCTTTCGGGCGTGCGGCTGATTGCGCCTTCCGCGTGAGGATAGCCGCTAAGCGATTGGAAAAGCATATATTGCTTCGAATTAATCCGGCCAAAGGGCAGGTGGACTAGCCGGATCTCTCGCTCGTCTTCTTGGTCGAGCCACTCGATGTAGGCAAAGCGATCAAAGGGAAAGGACTTTTCAACCGTAGGCACATAATATTCGAGCGCCAGGAAAGCGAATAACAGCGCGATGACCCAGGGACGGTCAACGATTGGTCGCAGTTTCCGCAAAGCAATAAAGCCGTAGCCGGCCAGCACCGCTAGCGGCAGCAGGAATCCAATCTGAAACCGGTGCGTCGCGGAAAAAGCTTCGAAGATGGACGGCAAGATTTTATCCAAGTAGTGCTTCGGCAAGAGAATTTCGCTATAGACCGCGCCGTTGACATGGAGCGTCGAGCCTAATCGTAGGACGAAGAAAACAGCGGCGAGAGCCAGCCAGGGCAGCGCTTGCCGCCTGGATGCCCGGCTAAAGATTCCGAAGCAGGCTAGCAAGCCCGGCACGAAGCCTATATAGCTTGTCGTGCTAAGCTGAATGTCGGCGGGTGTTTGAAAGAAATACTCCAGCGCAGGACCCAAAACCGGGTTGTTGTGATTGATAAAGGAAGAGATCAGATCGTTCCGCAACTCTTTGCCGTGCCACCCCAGCGCGGAATCAAGGCTTTGCGCATCGGCCATCATGGGATAGATGACCCACACGCTTGACAAGGCTATTGTGAGCGCCAGCAGCGCGATGTTGGCCCAATAACGCCGGTCGCGCCAGCGGCTCACAGCCAAGGCGAATATGCCCGCCGCCAGCATGATCAGGAGACAAGAGAAACTGTACAACGTTATGGTGCTGGTCAACCCCGTTAAAAGACCGGCGGCGACGATTAGCCGCTCGCGCCGCTCCACAGTGCCGCGATGGAAACAGTAGACCGCTAAGGGCAAGGTAACGAGGGTGGCGTCGTGAAGCTGATTTGGCTGACCGAGAATATGCGGGCTAAGAGCAAAAACGGCCGCGGACAGCAAGGCGATTCGCTTGTCCTTGAACAGCCACAAAGCGTAGACATAAGCCCCGATGGCGTTTAGGTAGATGACCAGCAGAAATACCAGGTTGAATGCATTAGATACGGGCATGAAGCGTTGCAGCGCTATCTGCAATGTATTGATCGGCATCGAAGACAAGGGATGATGGACGAGCGATAAGCCATGCGGATAAAACATAGTGTTTGTATAAGCGCGATCCGCCAAGCCGGATAGGATCTGCTTCCAATACCAGACATCCCAAATGTGGATGAAAATGTCGTAGCTGTCGCCAGTCGGCAAGGCGAAAGCATCGGTTTTGAACAAAAGGAGGATGGTGGGGAAGGTCATCACCAGCAACAGGAGGGATATGACGATGATAAAATGCCGATGACCTTTTAATGTCTTGATGATGCGCGATTCGCGTCGCGTGAGTGGCGGCACGAGATTCACTGTCCTTGGATTGAGTATCGCTTAGCCGTCACCCTGTATTGTACTAAAGAAGAGATTTGCGCTGGTACGGATATAGCGCGTTTAGACGATAATCGCTTAGACGCGCCCAGACCCCGCTCTGTTCGCGCCAATGCTGCCGCTGCCGCATTCAATGCAGCTGTGCGCATCCGGGGCCTGAAGCGGTAAACTTGTGTTGCGCAAGCGATCCGTCAATTAGCTGGCTCACTGCGCGCCGCTGTAGGCCGAATTTTGGAGTGAATTCTTATGCAGAGCGATAAGCCGCCGCTTGATGCGGACGAGGTTACGGAGCAGCTAACCTGGCTGGCGGAGATGCTGCGAATGGATGTCGAAAAAGAAGACCTAATGGCGCTATCAGAGCAGTTGCGGCGTATTGACGCGCTGGAAAAAGCGGCGCTTCGCGATGTGCCGCCGATACTGAGAATGGATGCCGGCTGGCATGACTGATTCGCGCTCCCTTATCAATTTGTCCATTCTAGAAGCGGCGACCGCTCTGCGGCGCGGCGAAACAACAGCGGTCGCGCTGACCGAAGCCATCCTCATGCGCGTCAAAGAAACCGAGCCGATGCTGCAGGCTTATGCCACGCTGCCGGTCGACAAGGCGCTGGCGGCGGCGCAACAGGCCGACCGGGAGCTGGCCGCTGGGCGCGATCGCGGTCCCTTGCATGGCATCCCCATCGGCGTCAAAGACAATTGCTATACCATGGGCATCCTCACCGAAGTGGGGTCGAAGGTATTAAAAGGCTTTGTGCCCGACTTTGACGCGACGGTCGTGCATAAGCTGTACGAGGCCGGCGCCATCCTGATCGGCAAGACGCGCTGCCATGAATGGTCCTGCGGCGGCAGCGACCCGCCGACGCGCAGTCCCTGGGACCTCGAGCGCTTCCCCGGCGGCAGCAGCATCGGCTCCGGCGTCGCTCTGGCGGCGCGCTCGGCTTTCGCCGCGATTGGCACCGATACCGGCGGATCAATCCGCATACCGGCGTCGATCAATAATCTTGTCGGCATGAAAGCGACATACGGACGCGTGAGCGCTTATGGCGTTCTGCCCTTGGCTTGGTC
Organism: Chloroflexota bacterium; assembly: GCA_028875185.1. GTDB lineage: Bacteria > Chloroflexota > Anaerolineae > Aggregatilineales > Phototrophicaceae > UBA6055. The sequence goes on from JAPPFH010000088.1 coordinate 35,415, forward strand.
GCTTGATCACGTCGGTCCCTTGACGCGAACCGTGCGCGACAATGCGCTCATGCTGGGGGCGATCGCCGGGCACGATCCCAATGACGCCAATTCCGCTCGCGTCAACGGGGCTGACTTTACGGCTGGCATTGATGGCGGCGCGCGTGGGATGCGCATCGGCATCGACCGCGCATATTTCCTGTATCCTGGCGTGGTCGACAGTGTTCGCGCCATCACCGAAGCCGTCATCAATGAATTGGCGCGGCTGGGCGCGGACATAATTGTGGTCCGCTTGCCCGAGCTGGAACTGACGCGCGAGACGCAGATGACCATCCGAATGGTGGAATCGGCCAGCTATCATCGCCATCAGATACGCGAGAAGGGGCATCTCTACAGCCCGGGCACACGCGCCACCTTGCGGATGGGTGAGCCTATTCTGGCGACGCAGTATGTCGCCGCCCTGCGCGCCCGCGAACTATTCCGCTCTGCCATGAAGGAGCTTTTCCGGCGGGAGAATCTGGATGCGCTGATATCGCCGACGATTCCCGTGCCGGCGCCACTGCGCGAAGATGTCTGGCAAGCGCGCGCTGACATGGAAAACGGCGAGACGCCCACCGATGGATTCGTGCGTCACGTTTACCCCGCCAATCTGAGCGGACAGCCGGCGATCAGCGCGCCTGGCGGCTTCACACCCGAGGGCTTGCCTGTCGGTTATCAGTTGATGGGAAAGCCCTTCGATGAAGCGACGCTTTATCGCATCGCCTTCGCCTACGAAGCGACGCGGGACTGGCATAGACGTCAGCCGCCGCAAGTTTACGCTTGAGGCGCAGGGTTGTAGTGTGCCTGCGCGCTGAATGCCAAGGCTCGCGATTGGCCTGCGCCAAAAGGAGACGCCTATCCAATAGCCGCAATTCACTTAAACGCCTTGTCAGCCGGCGGCCGCGACGAATCCTTAGCCGATGACGCGCCATCGGTTTTTGCTCGCAAAATGTTGTTTATAGGCAAAATAGGTTATACTCGCGCTAGTGATGCTGAAGGGCATACTTAGCGTGCTTCGAGCGGAAAGGAGTAAGCTGGATATGACATTTTGCGGCGGGACTGGTTTTTGTTTGACAGGTCACCATTAGACAGGAGAGAGTCAATTATGTTGCGAAGAATTTGCCTGATTGTACTGGCGTTGACAGTGATTAGCGTATTCGCTGTCGGCGCGCAGGATGAAGCGCAGTACGCCGGCTTGGACATGGACTTGTCCGGCATTACCATAAGGATGGCGAATATTGGCGGCGGTCAATATGAAGCCATGTACGAGTCGATTTCAGTTTTCGAGGAAGCGACCGGCGCCACCGTGGAAATCGTCGCCTTGCTGGACGGCTTCGCGATTGACCAGAAGCTGAAAGTCGATTTCGCCACAGGCGCGGCCGATTACGATGTTGCCTGGGATCACACCAGCTTCGTCGCGCAATACACGAACTTTTTGCTGCCGCTGCAAGACTTTTTCAGCGAAGAAGAGCTGGCTGCCTTCAGCCCAGCGATCCTTGAAGCCGCCACGATTGACGGCAACTTGTACTTGATCCCGCGCCACGCCGATATCAGCCCAATACATTATCGCGCCGACCTCTATACGGACGATGCGATCGCAGCCGCTTACATGGATGCGACCGGTGAGGAGCTAAGCGTCCCTTCGACCTTGGAGCAGATCGACCGGCAAGCGCGCTTCTTTGTCGACAATGGGCACGCCACCTTCGGCTATGTTTTGGCTGGCAAGGAAGAAGCCTTGACCGGACGCTTCTACGAAATGCTCTTCGCCAGTGGCGGCGCGCTATTCAACGATGCTTACGAACCGACCTTCAATGACGAAATTGGCGTCGCCGTCGCTGAATTGCTCGCGAGCTGGTATGCTGACGGAGTCATTCCGTCGGACACGACTTCGCTGCTCTGGGACGGCGTCGCCCAATACTTCTGCAACAACGATGTCGCCATCAAGCTGGAGTGGTACGGTTGGTATGCGTACTTCCAGGGTGCCGATTCCTGCGCGGTTGCTGGCAACTTTGGGTTGGCGCGCGGCTTCACTGGACTGTCGGTTGGCGGAGACGCCGTGCGCCCATCGGGTTGGGCCGGCGCTCATGCCTTCTCAATTCCGGCCACCGCGCCGAACCCGCAGGCGGGCGCTCAGCTGATCAAGTTCCTGGCTTCGGAACGGGTCGCTTACGAAGAAGCGCTGCTGGGCTTCTTGCCGACGCGCAACGATGTCTGGGATCGCATCATCGCTGACGCGGCCGATGCCGAGAATCCGCTGGATCGCGAACGGCTCGAGCTGGCGCGCATTCAAGTCGGTGAAGACTTCAAGACGCCGCCGCTGATCGCCGAGTGGATTCCGTTCTCGAACTTGTTCTACCCTCAGTTGCAAGCGATCATCTTGGGCGATATCGGCGCGCAAGCAGGCTTGGATGCCGCGGCCGAAGCCACCCGCGAGCTGATGGCTGACGCCGGCTACTTTTAGCGCCTGGCGGGTCATTCAAAACGGACGATCACAAGCCAGCATGTGGCTCATACAGAGCATGAGCCCGCGAAGATGAGAATATGTAGGGCTTGTCGGTAGTGAGGAGGCGACCCCGCATTTTCCACCCCATCCCCCCAGCCCCCTTCCCCAGCGAGCTAGGGAAGGGGGAGCGTTCGCACTGCGAACAAGGTCGCTCAGTATTCTCGCCGATAATGCACGCGAATCTCCCAGATTTGGCGTCGAGTCACCCTTCCTCAGTTCACTGGGGAAGGGCCGGGGATGGGGTAAACTCTGCTGTATACAGGCATTGTTTAGAACCGCACAGCCTTCCGCCGCGAGCAACCATTCAAACCTCACTCTATCGCCATGGCTGCCAATTCCAATAGCCCCGGTGAAAAGGGCGCGGCAACACGCTTCTTAGAAGTCAGCCGGATTGAGGCGGGCTTTTTCCCTTTCGCTATGATCTCGCCCGCGCTAATCCTCATCTTGTTGGTGGTTGGCTTTCCGCTGCTTTATTCGCTCTACGTGAGCTTCACCCCCTATGAGCTTCTTAAGCCCAACAGCTTAAACTTCACGACCGCGAGAGCGCTGCGCAATTATCAGAAGCTGCTAAACGATGAGATATTCTGGCGCTCGCTGTGGAATACGATTGTATTTCTGGCCGTGACGGTGAACTTGAGCTACGCGCTTTCGATGGCGCTTTCGCAGTTGTTGGCGCGGGTGACAGTGGGGCAGAGCCTGCTGCGAACCTTGCTGATGGTGCCGATGATGTTCGCGCCCATCCTGGTTGGCATGCAGTTCCGCTGGTTCTTCAACGCCAACGTTGGCTTGGTAAACAACTTCTTGATCAGCATCGGGCTCATCCAGGAGCAGGGGCAGATCGCCTGGCTGGTTGATGTGCCGCTGGGCATGATCTCAATCATGATCGCCTCGATCTGGATGAACATCCCGGTGCTTACGATAATTCTGCTGGCGGGCACGCTGTCGTTGCCGTCGGAGACCTTTGAGGCCGCCGAGGTGGATGGCGCCTCGGGCTGGCAGAAATTCCGCTTCATCACCTTCCCGCTGCTGGCGCCCTTTTCTTATATCGCCTTGACCATCATGTCGCTGGATATCGCGCGCGCCTTCGATATCGTGCGGATCATGACCGATGGCGGACCGGCGCGGCGCACCGAAATGCTCTGGACCTATATCACGCGCCTGGCGATTGAAGACACCAAATTCGGATTGGGCAGCGCGATGTCTTGGATAACCGTGAGCCTGTCGGTGCTGTTCACTTTGTACTTCTTCCGCCAGTTGGTTAAGGCGAGGATCGTGCAATGATAGCGCGTCAGCGCATCCGCGCGATTTTCGGGCGAGCCGCCAGCTCGCCCCTGCAATTCGCCAGCTTTTGGATGCGGCATAGGATCGACCAGTGATCACGCGCAGCGTCGGACCAAACCGCCAGCGAAACGACCGCATCTGGAACGCGGTCGCCTGGGTGGTCTTGCTTATGTTGGCGCTGCCGGCTTTGTGGATCATCATCACCGCTTTTCGCCCCAATGTCGAGATCAACACATTCCCGCCGGTTTGGATTCCGCAGCGGCTGACCTTGGAAGCCTACGCCAATATGTTCGGGCTGAATCCGGAGGTGCAGCAGCGCGTCGCGGTGGAGGCTTATCTGCGCAACTCGCTGCTGGCATCGGGGGTAAGCACAGCCATCGCCGTAGCCTTGGGCACGCTGGCGGGTTACGCTTTCGCGCGCTTCCGGTTTCGCTTTCACACGCCCTTGTTTCTGGGCATCATGCTCTCGCGCGCTGTGCCCGGCGTCGCGCTCAGCCTGCCATTATTTCTGCTCTTCAATCGCTTCGGGCTGGTGAACAATGTGCTGGGATTGGCGCTCGTTTACATTGCGATCAATATCCCCTTCACCGCTTGGCTGATGGATGGCTTCTTTCGGCAGATCCCCAAGGAATTGACGGAATCAGCTTATATCGATGGCTGCGGATATTGGTCGGCTTTTTGGCGGATTGAGTTGCCGCTCTCGCTGCCGGGGCTGGCCACAGCCGCCATATTCGCCTTCCTGGCTGCCTGGAACGAATTTCAGATCGTCAGCGTATTGGCGCGCAACAATGCGGCGAAGACTTTCCCGCCCGGTCTCTTCGCCTTCACCGAGCAGTTCACCGTCGATTGGCGCGGCATGGCGGCGATGAGCGTGATTATGATGGCGCCGGCGGTCATCTTTGTGATTCTGGTTCAGCGCAACCTGGTCAGCGGTTTGACATTTGGCGCGGTCAAGGGATGATGCGCCGCGCCCACGTCAACCGAGAATCATGGTAGGGTGTATACGGGCTAGCCGGTGGCTCGCCCCCATGCTTGCAGCCTAGGCGAAGGGGGAATTCGGTCGGTGCCTAATCCACATGGAAAACTTCTTCGATAGTATGCCACCACTCGCCCTCGGCGCGCTCATCGACCGGCTTCTGCATCGGCATGCAGACTTCCCACCATTTCTGCGTGGTCTCGTCGGCCGCCATTTTCGCCATATCCGCTTCAAAGTCGTCGCCGTGATATTCCATATAGGCGAAGAGCAGATCGCCGTAACGAAAGATTGAATAATTGCGCAGATTGCATTCTTCGATTTTCTTCAAAACGCCGGGCCAAACATCCGCGTGCAGACGGATGTATTCATCCGCGTCTTCCGCGCGTAAGCCGATGACTTGTCCAAAACGCTGCATAATGCCGCTCCTATTCTTTTGACTTGTTGAAATTCTGCGGGTGACGGTACATCACCGTTTGCAAATGCTCGCAATACAGCGCCAGGATGCCCTCGTTCTTGTAGACCTCGTAGCTGACCTTGACTAGACCCATCTCGGGATATTTCGGCTCCTTGCTCAATTGCGTGCGCACGGTGTAGATGGTATCGCCGATGAAGACCGGCTTGATGAAGCGGAGCTTGTCGTAGCCGTAGCTGAAAGTGTGCACATTGTTGTGCGCCATCAAGCCCAAGCCGATGCTGAAGACCATTGAGCCAGCCACGAGCCGCTTGTCGAATATGCCTTCATCGCGAGAGAAGATCTCATCGGCGACATAGGGGTGCATGTCGAGCACAATGGCGTTGAAGATCATGCACTCGCCTTCGGAGAGGGTGCGGCGGATCGATTTAATCTTGGCGCCGATCTCGAAATCCTCATACATCCAGGTCTCGGTGTTAAAGAGGGGCAAGTCTTTGTGCGTTTCCACGGGCGTGTTTTCCGGCATGGCTTTCTCCTCAACTGCGGATGGCGTATTCTGACAGGATTCGCGCGGTATCTTCGCCGATTCGCGGCGCGCCCTTGGCGCTCTTTAAGACTTCGCCATCGATGCGGATGGGGCAGCGCGTGGTATCCAGCTTGACATGCGCATCGCGCGAAACCTCTTGAATCATATCGACTGCTTTGAAGCCATCGTGCTCCAGCAAGCGCTCCCAGGTCAAAACATCGGCGCACCAGATATCCTGCGGCTCCAGAATAGCGAGCCAATGCGCGGTTGATTCAATCTTGAGGTGTTCGACCAGGATCGCCTTGATTTCGTCCCGCTTTGTGAACCAGGTGGCGGAATCAGTGTAAGCCAGCAATGCCGGGCAATCCAGCAGATCGCCCAGGACTGGAATCGATCCCATCGCCAGGGCGAGGAATCCGTCAGCTGTCTGATAAATGCCATAGGGCGCGGCGAGATAGGCGTGCGCGTTGTTGATGGCGCTGCGCTGCGGCAGCTTGCCGCCATCGTTGAGATGGGTAGTGAGCACTTCAAACTGAAAGTCCAGGATAGACTCAAGCAGGCTGACCTGAACCAAGCCGCCTTCCCCGGTTACGCCGCGGCGAACCAGACAGGCGAGAATGCCCTGCACCAGATGCGCGCCCGCGAAGAGATCGACGACCGCCAGACCAAATGGCGTCGGCGGCCGGTCGGCATCACCATTGAGCCATACCAGACCGGAGATCGATTGCAGCAGCAAATCTTGCCCCGGCTTGTATACCCAAGGACCTTCATTGCCGTAACCGGTAATCTCGCCATAGACGATGCGCGGATTGAGGGCGCGCGCCGATTCGTAATCCAAGCCCAGGCGTGTCATCACGCCCGGACGAAAATTCTGAATGATGACATCGGCTTGCTTGATCAGGTCCTTGGCGCGGCCGAGATCAAGCGGATCCTTCAAGTTGGCGGCGAAGCTCTCCTTGTTGCGGTTGATGGAGTGGAAGAGCGTACTCTCGCCATCGAGCTCGAGCTCAGAGATGTAGAGCTGCCGGCAAAGATCGCCGCCATCGGGCCGCTCGACCTTGATGACGCGCGCGCCTAAATCGGCTAGGCGCAATGCCGCCGAAGGACCCGACAGAAAAATGCTGAAATCCAATACAAGCAAGCCTTCCAATGGTCTCATCGTCGCCTCTGTTTCTTCTCTGGCTAAAGCGGATCTCGTAAGCCGATCCGGGCGCAACTTGCCGCGAAAGTTAGCGATGCTATTTTGCTTGCAAAAACACTTTTTGTCCGTAAAATATAGAGGGCAAAGTCAATTCTGTCAAATCGTCGGGCGGGCTGGATCGCTATTCTTTGGAGGCGAAGATGGTAACGGTTGATACGCATCAGCACTTTTGGAATCTGGATGAAGTCGCTTATCCCTGGCTCGTGCCGGCATACGGTCCAATTTATCGGACTTATACCGCGGATGAATTGGCGCCGCAGCTTGCGGCAGCGGGTATCGACAAGACGGTGATTGTCCAGGCGATGGATTCTTACGCTGATACCGATTCGATGCTGGCGATCGCCGAAGCTTACGACTGGGTCGCTGGCGTTGTCGGCTGGGTTCCGCTGCATGACCCGGCCGAAGCATCCAGGAAGCTGGATGAATACGGGCGGAATCCTTATTTCAAAGGCATCCGGCATCTTATCCACGAAGAGACCAATCCCGACTGGGTCACCCAGAAGCAGGTGATTGAGAGTTTGCAAATCCTGGCGGATCGCGACCTTACGTTTGACGTAGTGGCGGTCTTCCCCAATCATCTCAAGCACGTGCCGACGCTGGCGGAGAAGCTGCCGAATCTGAAGATGGTGATCGACCATCTGGCGAAACCGCCGCTGGGCCCCGACGAGCGCGCGGTCTGGCGCGCTCAGATGGCGGCTGCCGCCGAAAGTCCCAATGTCTATGCCAAGGTCTCGGGGTTGAACACCGTAACGCCGGACTTTGAAAACTGGACGTATGAAGACATCAAACCGCTGGTGGATTACGCTCTGGAGCTGTTTGGCGCCGATCGCTTGATGTTCGGCAGCGATTGGCCCGTAGCCGTGCTCGCTGGCGATTACGCTAAAGTCTGGGAAGAGACGAATAAGTGTCTTGCGGACCTGTCGCAGGCGGAGCGCGAGGCGGTCTTGGGCGGGACGGGCAACAGCTTTTATGGGCTGAATCTGTAAGCGGCGAGCGTCCTAGTCAGTGGCCTCAGCTTCAGTTATCGCGTCAATCAAACCCTCGCGCGACAAGATGACTCCCTCAAGCCTTGCGATACGCTGGTTGCTGTCGTCGAGCTTATCGTCAAGGGCTTTGACATCCTTCCGCAACTCCGATATGTCGGCTTTGAGTTCCGTACGCAATTTGTCGTTGTCGGCTTTGAGTTCCTCGCGCAGGTCCACGTAATCCGACTTTAACTCGGAACGCAACGCAGCAATCTTTTTGTCAATATCGCGATTGAGCTGCCAAACGGCGCCAAATATGGCGACAACCGCGATTACAATATCCAAGGAAAGTGTTGTATCCAATTGCATCGAGGAATCCCGCTTCGCCGACGCCTGAATTGTAGCCTTTGTCGGCGCAGTTGGCAAGCTACCCAATCACACCTGAGGCAGTGGCGCGCCGCCATGCTGGCTGGATTCGTAAGCCGCTTCCACCGTCGCCATCGTCAGAATGGCGTCCTCAACCGATGTGGGCAGGCTGTTGGTTTCGCCGTTGGCATAGCGCATCAGGCTCGCCATCGTGCCGATGAAAGCTTCGGGGAACCATGACCCCGCGATATCGAGCGTCCGCCAATTGGATTCGCCTTTATCGTCCAGCAAAATATATTCGAAGCGGTCGGGCGCGCCAATGGGATAATTCATATTGAGTCCGGCGCGGATCTGAATCGCGCCTTTGCTGCCCTCGAACTTGACGAAGGATTGCTGCTTTTCGGCGCCATAAGCGTGGCTGTGATTGGTCATCACATTGGCGCGCGGGTTTTCCCCGTAATCCATGATGATCATCGAGCGGGCGCCGCCGCGCAGTTCGGGCGCGCTGGGATGGCTCAACGTCTTCGCGTAAACGCGCTGCGGACTGCCACAGAAGGAGCGGACGAGATCCACATAATGAATGCTGTGATAAAGGATCTCGCAACGGGGCAAGGGAAACAAGAAGGGCCACAGGTGCCAGGGCGTATTGCATTGCACGCGGAATTCCAAATCGTAAATTTCGCCGAGGGCGCCGCGCTCGATGATGTCGCGGGCGGCGATGACGAAGGGGGCGAAGCGCAACTGGAAGTTGATGGCGGCGACCAGCTCTTGTTCGCGGCAGATGCGCAATATCTCTTGAGCGGCGGCAAAGTCTTCGCCCATCGGCTTTTGGATAAGCACGGCGCGTCCGCTGGGGATTTCCCGCAAGATATCGGCGATAGCGCTGCCGGGTACGGCGATATCAAAGACGGCGTCGGATGGCGCCTTCGAAATCGATTCCGACAGCGAGTTGTATAGCCGCGGTATGCTGAAGGTCTCCGCCATCATCGCCGCCCGCTCGCTGTCGATATCATAGCCCCCAACCACCTCAAAGCCGGCGATTTGATAGGCGGGACAGTGGGCGTCGCGCACGATACCGCCCAAGCCGATGCTGACGATCGGCAAGGGCTTGGCGGGCAATAACGCTGTTTGGCGAATATCATCTGCTAGTGGCATGTGATTTCATCCTCGTCGACTTCTAATTGAACGAGCGGCGGTCTCAAGCGGGCTGCCCGGCGAAGTGGGTCAGGCCGGCGCGCGCGTTGATTTCGCCGGCGCAGCGGAGCAAGGCATGCACGACTTCTTGGGGATCTTTGCGTTGGCGGCTGGCGGTCAATTGCGTGACGGCGATGGCGGCGGTGACCCCGACTTCCGGATTGCCCACCAGCACCGCTGTATCATGCAAACCTATGTAGGATTCATCGACTGCGGTGGATACGCCGCTTGAGCGAATCTTGGCGATGCGCGCCCGGAACAGAACACGCTCTTCCGCCGCCATTCGCCGATAGCCATCGTCTTCTTCGAGGATAGCATTGAGGCTGCCCTCATCCATTACCGAAAGCAACAAGCGACCGGAAACGGTGGATACGAGCGGGAAGGATGTGCCGACCGATACTGAGATCTGCACTTTCTCCGGGCTTTCGGCCTGGCCGACGACTAGCAGCTGTCCGTGTTGGATAATGCTGATATGGCAAGACTCGCGAATGGCGCGCGCCAACTCTTGCATCGGCAGGATGGCTACGCGCAGCAAGTGTTTCAGCGGTGAATGACGATTCGCCAGTTCAAAGAGCTTGAGCGTGAGGCTGTACGTCCCATGCGCGTCATCCTTGATGACATAGCCGCTTTCGACCAGACAGTTCATCGTGCGAAACAATTGGCTGGCGCTGTTCGCCATCATCTCGGAGATTTGCGACAGCGACAAAGGTTCCGCGGCGCGCGCCAGCAGCTCAAGCGCCGCCAAGCCCTTTTCCAAAGCCGGCACGCTGTAATTGGGCGCGGATTTCAGTTCCGCCACGGTCCAAACCTTTCAACGGCCGCCGATATTGGATGGGCTAGTCGGCCGGCGCGAGTTCCTTGCGCTGCGCGAGGTACAGATGTTGACAGGCGAGCACGATCTGCCCCTGCTGATTGAAGACCTCCACCTGCTCGATGACATAACCATGATCGGCGCGCTTGGGATAATCCCGTTTCTCGCTGATGCTGGCTTTCACGGTGATGGTATCGCCGATAAAGACCGGGCGGATGAAGCGGATGCGATCGTAGCCATAAGAAAAGGCGACCGGGTTAATCTCATTGGCGGTCATGCCGATGGCGACGCTCAAGATTAGCGTACCGTGAGCGATGCGCGCTTTGAATTCTTGCGTCTTAACCCACTCGGCGTCCATGTGATGGGGGAAGAAATCGCCAGTTTGGCCCGCATGCAGCACGATATCGGCTTCGGTGATCGTCCGGCCGAAACTTTCGCGGCTGGAACCGATCTCGTAATCTTCAAAATAGGTCGTCTTAATCATGGGAATATCCTGGAAGAATAGTGAACTCGGCGGACGATCGCGCTCTGATTGACAAGATTGCAATAACTGACTATATTTTGCAGACAAAACTGGTTTTTGCAAGCAAAATGTTTTTTATCGTCGCAGCGCCGGTAAACGCGGAGATATAAGGAGGGCGGCATGGGCGCCAAGACCGTCTTGCGCGGCATCACCTGGAATCATTCACGCGGCTTCGTGTCGGTGGTGGCGACGGCGCAGCGATTCTGCGAAATTCATCCGCAGGTCGATATCGTCTGGGAAAAACGCTCGCTGCAGGAATTCGCCGATGCGCCCATCCAGGGCTTGGCTGAAGAATTTGACCTGCTCGTGATCGACCACCCCTGGGCTGGTTACGCCGCGCATAGTCAAGCGCTGTTGCCGCTGCAGGAGCTCATACCGGCTGAATACCTGCGCAATCAAGCGGCGCACACGGTCGGTCGCTCGCACGCGAGTTATATCTTTGACGGCAATCAATGCGCGCTGGCGATTGACGCGGCGACGCCGGTCGCCTCTTATCGCGCGGATCTGCTGGAGCGCTATGGCTTGGAGCAGCCGCGGACCTGGCGCGATCTGCTGGCATTGGCGCGGCAAGGGCGGGTCATCATGCCGGGTATACCCATCGACACCCTGATGAACTTCTATATGTTATGCGCCACCCAGGGAGAACCGCCATTCGTCGATGATGAGTGGGCGGTATCGGATGACATGAGCTTGCTGGCGCTCGAGCAATTGCGCGAGTTGGCGCGCCTGTGCCCTAAGGATATCTTCGATTGGAATCCAATCGCGGTGTATGAGGCATTGTCGCGGCGCGATGACTTCGTCTACTGTCCCTTCGCTTATGGATATTCGAATTACGCGCGCGCCGGCTACTCGGACAACTTGCTCACCTTCGACGATATGGTGGATATAGACGGGCAGGGGCGCTGCCAATCGACGCTCGGCGGCACGGGCTTGGCAATTTCCAGCCGCTGCCAGGCGCCGGATGCCGCTCGCGACTACGCTATGCTCACCGCGGGCGCTGATATGCAGCGCACACTCTTCTTCGAGAGCGGCGGCCAGCCGGGGCATCGCAGCGCTTGGGAAGATGCCGAGGTCAACCGGCGGTCGAATGATTACTTCCGCAACACATTGCCGGCGCTGGACCGAGCATATCTGCGTCCGCGTTTTCCCGGTTATCTGCATTTTCAGGATCACGCCGGCGCGCCGATTCGCGACTACTTGATGCGGGGCGGCGGCGGGCTGCAGGTGTTGGCGGAACTGAAGCGATTATTCGAGGAAGCCAAGACGCTGTATGCTGAGTGAGCTTGACGGCGCGTCCGGTCAATTCGCGCTGCGCGAAGCGGCGCTCGCGATGGCGTACCGGCTCAGGGATGCAGCCTGGCGCGCCGCCAAGCGCTCGCCTACACTCTCGAAGGTAGCAGTTGTGGCAAAAGGAGGATGATCATTAGCGCCATTGATTGGAAGGACGATGAAGGACTGTTCAGCTTGGCGCGGCGTGAGCTGTTCACCGCGGTTGTCGGCGATATCATGGACAAGCTGGGTTTTTTGCACCAGTTCTTGCCGCCGCAGATCCAACCCATCCGCGCCGATATGGTGGTCATCGGCCGGGCGATGACGGTACTCGAAGCTGATGTATTCGAGGAAAGCGCGTCGTCGAAGGACAACCCGGTCATGCAGAAGCCTTTTGGCTTAATGCTGGAAGCGCTTGACGATTTGAGTCGGAACGAAGTCTACGTCTGTACCGGCGCGTCGCCGCGTTATGCCTTGTGGGGTGAATTAATGAGCGTGCGGGCGCTGAAACTTGGGGCTGCCGGCGCGGTAGTGGATGGCTACCTGCGCGATACCGCCGGCATCCTGGCGCTGGATTTCCCGGCTTTTTCCTATGGCTCATACGCGCAGGATCAGGGACCGCGCGGCAAGGTGATCGATATTCGCGCCCCGTTGGAAATCGGCGGCGTACGCGTTCGCTCGGGCGATATCATTTTCGGCGATGTTGATGGCGTGCTGGTCGTGCCGCAAGAGGCGGAACGGGAAATCTTCAGCGGTGCCATCGAAAAAGCGCGCGGGGAAAAGCTCGTGCGGCAGGCGATTGAAGCTGGCATGAGCGCGAGCGAAGCTTTCCGGAAATTCGGCATTATGTAGGCTTGAACTAGGATCTGACAACCAGCACCTCGGCGGCAGATGCGCTTGTACTTGTCCGGCGATTTCGCGAGCGATGACTTCTATATGGCTTGTCCGGTACTCGACGTTGGGCGTACATTGCTGCCCCCATCCCCGAAGGTCTATGTCTACCTGACCCCGCCCCCTTGCCGCAGTGCAGTGTCTACGCGCACCCCACAAGGAGGGAAGGGGAGTTTTCCAGCGTCTTCGCGCAATTTAAGCCTCTCCCTCTGTGGTGAGACGATCAATGATGCTCGACAACGAGCGATAGCCAACACAGCCGCCACCTCCGCGATTCCCATAATTTGACAGTCCTAACCGGCGAAGGGAGTGGTGAATTTCATTGATAGCGCGACAAACCCCCGTCCCCGAAGGTCTATGTCTACGTGACCCGGCCCCTTGCCGTAGTGCAGTGTCTAC
>JAPPFH010000080.1 GCA_028875185.1 Chloroflexota bacterium
GGGATGGGGTGTAATCGGCGAGGCAGCTTAGCCCAGTACCGGACAAGCCCTACAAATCCTTACTTTAGTGAAATTGCATTACATTACTGGTTCTACTTCCGTGCCGCTGTGGCAAAAATATCTCCGCGTTCTCTGTGTTTTCGCTTATCCTCTGTGGTGAAAAAAAACTTCCCATGTCGTACAATGCCCGCCATGAACACTGACGCGCTCAAAAGGCAAGCAGGCGAATACGCCGCCAACTTGGTTGAATCGGGCATGATCGTGGGCTTGGGCAGCGGCAGCACCGCCATCTTCGCCACCCGGCGCATCGCCCAGCGCATTGGCAGCGGCGCGCTCACCGGCATCGTCGCTATCCCCACCTCGCTCGCCACCGAAGCAGCCGCCATCAAGATCGGCATTCCACTCACGACGCTCGCCGAACATCCGCGCATCGATATCACCGTTGACGGCGCCGATGAGGTCGATCCCGTTTTCAACCTGATCAAAGGCGGCGGCGGCGCCCACCTGCGCGAGAAAATTGTCGCCCAAGCCACCGAGCGACTGGTCATAGTCGCCGATGATTCCAAGCTCGTCGATCAACTCGGCTCAACTTGGGCAATCCCTATCGAGGTCATCCCCTTCGGCTGGGAGGCGCAAGCCGCCTACTTGGAGTCCCTCGGCGCGGCGCCGACGCTGCGCCTAGACGGCGACAGGCCCTTCCAAACCGACGGCGGCAACCTCATCCTCGACGCCGACTTCGGATCCATCGCCGACCCCGCCGCCCTGGCGCACCTGCTAGAATCCCGCGCCGGCATCGTCGAGCACGGGCTGTTTATTGGGATGACGCGCGATGTCATCGTCGCTGGTGTGGATGGCGTTCGGCATTTGCGCCGCTAATTCCCGATCGTAGGGAAGACCTGTCAGATTGCCCTCATCGCTTCACCGCTGGACAGCATAGATTATTAGAATTGATTGAAATCTTCAGGACGGGTCTGGCCCAATCGCGACGCCTGCTTCTTCAATTCCCTTCGCTTTTCCAAACGAAAGTCGCGAAACTCCGGATGCGTCGATTCCGTAAACTTCCTCATTATGGTCTCCCCATCATACTTTGATCCATCCGGCAAGGTCGCATCAGTGAAATTATTGCCACCCAGAATCGCACCTTGCAAATCCGCAAACTGTAGGTTAGCGCCTTGAAAATCAGCGCCAATAAGAATGCTTCCGCCAAATTGAGCCATTCGCAAATCCGCGTCCGTCAGGTCGGCATGCAACAGACCTGCACCTTGAAAACTTGCATCAAACAGGTGCGCGCCGCGCATGTTTACTTTGTACAAGACAGCGTCTTGAAAATACGCCAAACTCAACCTCGATCCTTCGAATTGCGCTCTCTCAAGATTCGCATTTCGTAGATTTGCTCCCTCCAAGAATTCTCCATTGAGCAACCCGCCGCTGCCACAGAGCCATCCTTCACGACGCAACCATTCCGCCGCTGAAATCGCAATGTCGTTCGAGCGACTCCCCGCTTCACGTATGAGACGCCGTTTAAGACTTTCAGTTGCACGATGGTCGTTTAGTCGGTCAATGAAGAATATAGTAACGCCAGCGCCGACCAGGATTTCCAATGCGACGGTAAAGAGATTTTGCCAGAACGCCGTGAATCCGACGTCAGCGATTCCGAATATGCCCAAAAGACAGGCAACACATACGTATATGAAGAAGAAAAATGAAGCGTGTCGATTTATAGCCGCCATCAATTTTCCTTATATTGATGTTCCAAACACTTAACCCTTGATCAAATTCTGACATTCCCGCGTATGAAAGTAGTCGCGCACCCACTCCGCCTTTTCCAGCGCCTTGTCTTGCGCCCTTTTCGCCTCCGTCTCGTCTTTCATCCAACTGACAGCTTTCTTCTTGTTCTCACGGCGCAAGCCAGCCAGCGTCAAATAATTGCGTTTGCGCCGATTGCAGGGTCCGCATAGCAGAACTCGATTCAGGATATGGTTAGCCCCACCTTCGGCTTTTGGCAAGATATGATCGAGTTGCATGAACTCTCGCTCCAACACCCTCCCACAGCCCGCGCAAACGACACCGAACATATTGCATTGAGCCGCCGTCAGAATGTTCATCATGCCCTTATGTCTAATCTCTTCCCACGGCAATACCGGTCGCTGGATTTTAAGCCGCAGGACGGGCGCAGCGATTTCATTGTCATCTGTGCGTTCTGGTGGCGTCGTTTCGTAATGCACTTGTGGCAAGGTGACGTGATGATTTTCATCGGTGCGCAAGATGGTGTCGCGGCTCAATCGATCATTAACCTGTTCACGAGCGCCGTCCCAGATATCCATGCCGACCCATTGACGTTTCAGCCTTTCCGCAGCGATGGGAGTGGTAGCGCAGCCGCAATACGGATCGAGAATGACATCGCCCTCGTTGCTGCTCGCATTGATGATTCGTTCATATAGCTCAAGCGGTTTCTGTGTTGGGTAGCCTGTGCGTTCTTTCGAATGCGAGGAGATTCTGTCAATGTCAGCCCAAAGATTTTGGACTGGCACGCCAGGCATCTCGCTCAGATACTGTTTCAAGCGTGGTACCTTGCCTTGCGACGGCCAGTAAATGTATCCATGCGCATCAAGCAAGTCGAGACGTTCCTTGATTGGCCAAGAGAGCGCCTCTTCACCGGCCAATTTTTTAACTACTCGTTTTGGTACGCTCCAGCTACGTCCGCTGGTGGTCGGGCTATATCCGCGCCAAGTTGAACCGGAGGCTCCTGAACTCACTTTTGGTCCGGTTAATGTAATTGCCTGAAAGCGGCCGCGATCGTCCTCAAAACGAAAAAACTTTTCAATGTATTCTTCTGTATAAGGCGTATACTGTGTATTCCAAGTGTATTCTTTGCTTTTAGTGTAGAAAAGCAATGTATCAGTGATACGCCCGAATTGCCTCGGATCATTGTGCGCCCATGTGCGCTTCCAAATAATCTCATTACGATGATTTCGCCAACCAAATATCGCGTCTAGCAGCAGCTTGAGATAATGACTCGCCGTCGGGTCGCATTGCAAATAAAGGCTGCCGTCGTCTCGCAATACGCGGTGCATCTCCATAAGACGCACACCCTGCCAACACAAGAAGGCGGCCATGCCGTCGCCGTAAACTGCCCGCGCTACAGTAATGACCTCCCAAACATCGGGCCAGTCATCAATGATGCTGTCCTGCCATTCTTCATGTACATCGCGCTCCCATGACCACCTGTCCTCGAATCTCGCGCCGGCTGCCAAGGTATCGGGGGTCGCGTGGAAGTCACGACTCTTGTTGAAGGGCGGGTCTGTGGCGACGAGATGCACCGTTTCGCTATTCATCCCTTGCAGAAATTTCAGATTATTACCGTGATACAAAGTGCGGTTTTTGAAGTTGGGTTCTGCCATAGTGTCGCCTTGGGAAAAGCCATAGTGCGTTGACGCTAAGTTATCTCATTTTCGCGCCAATCGCAATTCAATGCCTTGTCGGACGAGGCTTAAGAAACTCTGTGTCTCTGTGGCAACAAAGCCTGTGGTAAACTACGCCCAAAATCAGGAGCCCGCCCCATGACCACCCCCAACTGGCGCGATAACGGCGTCCGCATCGTCCGCGGCGGCGAGCTCGATTCCAACACGCCCCAAACCCCAGGCATGACCCGCGCCGCCGCCATCAACTACGCCAAAGCCGGCGCCGAGAAACTCTGGGCGGGCACGGTCAATATCGAGCCCGATGCCAAAACCGGCGCCCACCACCACGGCGAACTCGAAAGCGTCATCTATGTACTCAGTGGACGCGCCCGCATGCGCTGGGGCGAAAAACTCGAATTCGTCGCCGAAGCCGATGCCGGCGACTTCATCTACGTCCCACCCTTCGTGCCCCACCAAGAAATTAACGCCGACCCGGACCAGCCGCTTGTCTGCATCCTCGTCCGCAGCGACCAGGAAGCCGTCGTCGTCAATCTCGATATCGAACCCGCCGAGACCTCCGAAACCATCTGGATTGGACCGAATCATCCGGCGCCCCCACCCCAAACCCCTCCCCCAAAATGAGCTGAGGACAGGACAGGTTTGGTCTAATCGAAAATATATGGCCCAAGTTAGAAGTCTAAAGCATCTATCCTGGCGAAAACTGTAGGGGCGACTCGGTGAGTCGCCCGACGGAGCGCAAAAGATGTAGGGGCGACTGAACCGCAGTGTCGGCGGTCAGTGTCTACGCGACCTACGCGCGGCATTGGGTCGCCCGCCCAATAGGCAATCAGGGCGTCAGCAGCACCTTCGACACATCGCCCGGCGCTTCAATCAGGCGCTCAAACCAATCGCCGCCCTCAGCCAGCGGCGCCTCATGGATCCACGGATCTAGGCGTAGCGCGCCCGCGCCCAGCAAATCAAGCGCCCGCGCGAAATTGGCCGGCGTATAGGCGAATGAGCCGACCGCCGTGATCTCGCTCCGGATCATCGCCGCGACCGGCATCGCGCTGCTCTCTTCATGCAAGCCGCTGAGGATGAGCCGCCCGCTCGCTTTCGTCGCCGCCACGCATTGCTCGCGCGTCAAAGCCGTGCCGACCGCGTCTATCGACACAGCGACGCCCGCGCCAGCGGTGGCTTCACGCACGGTCGCGACCGTATCGACCGCGCTCGGTTGGATAGGGATGCCGCCCAGCGCTTCGCCCATCGCCAGCCGCGCCTCGTCAATTTCGGCGATGAAGACGCGCGCCGCGCCCTGATAGCGCAGCATCTGCAGCGAGAGCAAGCCGATCGGCCCGGCGCCGATGATCAGGCAGTCGGCATCGGCGACAGCGCCCGCCAGCTCGGCAATGCGCACGGCGCAGCCCACCGGCTCCGTCAGCGCGCCAACCCGCGTATCCATACCGGCCGGCAGCGGCAGAGCCAGTTTGGCTGGCGCGCAAATATACTCGGCGAATGCCCCGGGCCGATGAGCGCCCAGCAAGCGCCGATTGACGCAGAGCTGGTTCAAGCCCGCGGCGCAGAGCGCGCAATCGCCGCAATACCAGAGCGGGTTCACTGTCACCAGCGCGCCCAGCTTGAGGTCGGGCTGAAACGCAGGAACGAGGGCGCCAAGATCAACGATCTCGCCGGCGAATTCATGTCCCATAATCAGCGGCGGCACGCGCAAGGCGTTGTGGCCGAGGTAGCCGCTCAGCTCCGAGCCGCAGATGCCCGCGTGCCCGACGCGCACGACGATCTCATCGGCGGCCGCTCTAGGCTCCGGCTCGTCGCGCAGCGTCATCGTCCGCGCCGCTTCCCATACCAATGCTTTCATCGCGTCATCTCCTGTTCAATTGGTGGAGCGGTGAATTTGTTGGAGATCGCCCTATTTCGAGAGCAACAGATTTTTTCACCACAGAGGAAAAGAGGCAACACAGAGAACACAGAGGGCTCAAAGATAGTTTTCTGCGCTTTGTGTCGGTTCATATCCAAGCTATTCGCCAAAGCGAAAATCTCCACGAGTTTCAACAATCCGAGTCGGCGGCCGATTTGCCTCGCTCAACGCGCCTGCATTATACTCGGCGGAATATCACAATCCAGCGTCCAAGACGAGGATTCCGCATGAAGATCAAGCGCATTGAAGTCGTAAAGGTCAATATTCCCGCGCGCGAATACAGCGTGAAGCCCCGCCGCGCAAGCTGGAACGATACCGATGAGGTCGGCAATCCAATGTCCTGGTACCCCCACGTCAAGCGCCACCGCAGCAAGTGGATCGACATGGGCTGGGGTCCTGTTTGGGTCAAGGTCACGCTTGAGGATGGCGCCTGGGGGATGGGGTCTTCCACTTACAGCCGGCCGGTCGCCGCCATCATCGAAGACCACCTGGCGCCGCAACTGGTTGGGCAAGACGGCTTCGCTATCGAGCGGGTCGCCGATATGATGTTCCGCTTGACCAAGCTCTACGGCACAACCGGCTTGGCGTCTTACGCCATCAGCGCGATTGACCTGGCGCTCTGGGACGCAAAGGGCAAGGCGCTGGGCTTGCCAGTGTACAGCCTCATCGGCGGTAAAGTGAAAGACCGAATCTTTTGCTATTCGACAGGCAACGACATCGACTGGTATCAAGAACTGGGCTTCACCGCTCACAAGCTCGCCTGTCCCTACGGGCCGGCTGATGGGCTGGATGGCTTGCGGAAAAACGTCGAGTTGATCGCCAAGACGCGTGATCAAGTTGGCGCTGATTGCGAGATTATGCTGGATTGCTGGATGTCGCTGGATGTCGATTACGCCGTGCAATTGGCGGAGGCGCTGCGTCCCTACCGCGTCAAATGGATTGAAGAATGCCTTATTCCCGAAGACTTCGACGCTCACGCCGAACTGCGCGCGCGCCTGCCCTGGCAGACGCTCACCACCGGCGAACACTGGTATACGCATGTGCCCTTCCAATACGCGCTAAAACACAACCTGGTGGATATCTTGCAGCCCGACATCGAATGGGTTGGCGGCTTGACGACCTGCATCAAGATCGCCCATGCCGCCGAAGCAGCCGGCAAGCAAGTCATCTTGCACGCCGGCGCGCGCACACCCTACGGGCAGCATTTCTCTTTCGCGATGGCGGCTGTTCCCTGGATCGAATACTTCATGGGCGCCCCGCCCGGCATCCCCTTGCGTGAATCGACGACACTGCCTGGCATGGCTTACGCTATCGATGGCTGGCTGGAAATCTCGGACGCGCCCGGCTTTGGCTTGGGCATTGAGGAAAGCTGGATTGAGCCCTACGACGCTTGAGGAATCGAATTTTGAACACAGCCGGTGAGCTTATTCGCCGAGCGCCCCCGTCTGGTTCTGGCTTGACCTTTCACACACCTGTCTGGGGGCAGTGATTCCGGCAGTGAACGGCAAATCTGAATCCAATTCATAAAGGAAGAGCGAAATGGCACTGAGCGATTATCAAATCTGGTTTCTGACCGGCAGCCAGCATCTGTACGGGCCTGAGGCGATCGAGCAGGTCGGGCGAAATTCGCGTGAGATTGCGGCATTGCTGAACGCCGCCGCCGCGATCCCAGTGACGGTCGCCTTCAAGCCGGTACTGACGACGGCGGAAGCGATCGCCGGCATTTGCCTCGAAGCGGACAACGATGACCGCTGCATCGGCGTGATCGCCTGGATGCATACTTTTTCCCCAGCGAAGAATTGGATCGCCGGGCTGGCGGCGCTGCGGAAACCGCTGCTGCATTTGCATACGCAGTACAACCGCGACATCCCCTGGTCCGATATAGATATGGACTTCATGAATTTGAACCAGGCGGCGCACGGCGATCGCGAATTCGGCTTCATCATGAGCCGGCTGCGGCTGCGGCGCAAGGTCGTGGTCGGGCATTGGCGCGATGACGGCGTACAGGATCAGATTGGCGTTTGGGCGCGGGCGGCCGCCGGCTGGCAAGAGAGCGGGCGCATCAAGCTGGCGCGCTTCGGCGACAATATGCGTTCGGTGGCGGTGACCGAAGGCGACAAGGTGGCGGCGCAGGCGCAGTTCGGCTACTCGGTGAACGGCTACGGCATCGGCGATCTGGTCGCAGTGGTGAATCAAGTAAGCGATGGTGAAATTGACGCCCTGGTCGCCGAATACGAGAGTTCATATCGATTGGCGGCGGATCTGCGGAAGGGCGGCGAACGACACGCGTCGATTCGCGAGGCGGCGCGGATTGAGATCGGCTTGGCGCAATTCTTGAGTGACGGCGGCTTCACTGCTTTTACAACGACCTTTGAGGACTTGCATGGCTTGGCGCAGCTGCCGGGCTTGGCGGTGCAGCGCTTGATGGAAGCCGGCTACGGTTTCGGCGCGGAAGGCGACTGGAAAACGGCCGCGCTGCTGCGGACGTTGAAAGTGATGGCGGAGGGATTGCGCGGCGGCACATCGTTTATGGAGGATTACACTTATCACTTTCATCCCGACAATACGGCGGTGTTGGGCGCGCATATGCTGGAGATTTGCCCGAGCATCGCCTCGGGACAAGCGAGCCTGGAGACGCATCCGCTGGGGATCGGCGGCAAAGCGGATCCGGCGCGGCTGGTATTCAACACGGGGGCGGGCGCTGCGCTCAACGCCTCGCTGATTGACCTGGGCGATCGCTTCCGGCTGATCGTCAATACGGTTGAGGTGATTGAGCCGGAAGAGCCGCTGCCGAAGCTGCCGGTGGCGCGCGCTTTGTGGAAGCCGCATCCGAATTTGGCGGTTGGCGCGGCCGCCTGGATCTATGCCGGCGGCGCGCATCATACGGCATTCAGCCAGGCGCTGCGCCCGGAGCATCTCTACGACTTCAGCGAAATGGCTGGCGTCGAGTACGTGCAGATTGATGAATCGACTGAGTTGCGCGCCTTCAAGAACGAGCTGCGCTGGAATGACTTGGCGTATCGGTTGGGCGGGTAGGGAGAATCGGCTACTGGTCTTAGGGCGAGCCAAGGGTCGCGCCTACAAGGCTTGTCCGATATTGGGTGATTGACCCGCAATTCTACCCCCCATCCCCGAAGGTCTATGTCTACGTGACCCGGCCCCAGACACCATCTCAATGGTTTCTTTTCCCACAAGGACTGAGGACAGGACAGGTTAGGTCTAATCGAAGATTTATGGCCCAAGTTAGATTTCGAAAGCATCTATCCTGGCGAAAACTGTAGGGGCGACTCGGTGAGTCGCCCTAAATTACGCAAAAATGCGGGATTCGGGAAGGTTTCTTGCCCGCTGCAAGACTGTCCCGTCGTCAGCCACAAGGAGTGAAGGGGAGTTTTTCAAGGAATTACGGGTTTTGAAGTCCCTCCCTCATTTTGGGGGAGGGATTTAGGGTGGGGGAAACGAGGGATATATCAACACATTCACCACTCCCCGAAGGCCAGGGTACTTGTCAAATGAGCCTTATTTGCGATACAGTGATATTTATGCGCTGCCTTCACGGTTAGCGGCTGCAGCGTAATTCATGGTAGAGGGATAGGGGAATCTGACCATGGCCTCATCGACTGAGTCATCACAGCACGTCGGGTTAGTTCGCAATCTTGGATTATTTGATATCACGATGATCGGCGTCGGCGCGATGATCGGCGCTGGCATCTTTGTCTTGACAGGCATCGCCGCGGGCACCGCCGGCCCCGCGCTGATTCTGGCTTTCGCCATGAATGGGGTCATCACCGTATTAACGGCGATGGTCTACGCGGAGCTCGGCTCGGCGATTCCGGAGGCGGGAGGCGGTTATCTGTGGGTGAAGGAGGGCTTGCCGGGGCCGAACGGTTTCCTGGCCGGCTGGATGAGTTGGTTCGCCCATGCGGTGGCCGGCAGTTTATACGGCGTTGGCTTCGGCGGCTTCATATATGAGCTGCTGCGTATTCTATTTCTTGATCCGGCGGCGCATCATGACGCGCACACAAGCATCTTTCTTTCCGGACCGCTGCATTTGCCATTCGGCTATGAATTGACCGAAGCCGATCTGGTGCAAAAGATCTTCGCCGTTCTTATTGTATTGTTGTTCCTCTACATCAATTACAAAGGCACCTCAGAGACGGGCGCGGTGGGCAATATCGTGACCGTGCTGAAAGTGATAATCATCGGCATATTTATCGTCAGCGGCATGTTTGTGATCTTCGGCGATCCGGTCCGCTTTGAGAACTTCCAGCCTTTCGCGCCCAACGACATTATCGGCATCGTCAGCGCGATGGGTTTGACCTTCATCGCCTTTGAGGGTTACGAGATCATCGTACAGGCGGGCGAGGAAGTGAAGGAGCCGCGAAAGAACATCCCGCGCGCGGTTTTCTTGTCGTTGGCCATCGTCGTGCCGATTTATATGCTGGTGGCTTTTGTGGTCATCGGGGCGGTTGACCCGCCGCAAGGGCAGCCCATCCACGAATGGCTGGGCGATCTGGGCGAGATAGGCATCGCCCGCGCCGCCGATCAGTTCATGCCGCTTGGCTTGTTCTTGATTATGGTTGGCGGCTTGCTCTCGACGATGAGCGCGCTAAACGCGACGACTTTCTCGTCGACGCGGGTGTCCTTCGCGATGGGGCGGGACCGGGCGCTGCCGGACAGCTTCTCGAACGTCAGCGCCAAGACGCGCACGCCCCATATCGCCTTGGGTTGGTCGGGCGTGTTAATCCTCTTCGTCGCGCTGACGCTGCCGATTGAGGATGTGGCGGCCTCAGCCGATATCATGTTTATCTTGCTATTCTTGCAGGTGAATCTGGCGGTGATCACGATCCGCAGCAAATACGGCAAGGACCTGAAATACGGCTTCTTGCTGCCCTTCTTCCCGATCTTGCCGATGATAGCGATTGGTATGCAATTCCTGCTGCTGCTGTCGCTGTTCAACGTCTCGATCATCGCCTGGATTTACGCCGCGGTTTGGATCGGCGGCGGCTTCCTGATTTATTACTTTTACGCGCGGCCGCGCCAGGAACGCGCGCACCGCACGCCGGTGGTGCAGCAGACCGAGTTGATGACGCCGACGCTGGATGCGCCGTACCGCGTGCTTGTGCCGGTCGCCAATCCCGATTCGCTCTCGACCTTGCTGCCGCCAGCGGTTCACGCCGCCAAAACGCACAATGGCAAAGTGACGCTGCTGCATATCGTGACTGTGCCGTCGCCAACGCCATTGTCTTCCGGTTACAGTTACCTGGATGACAGCGAAGCTTTGCAAGCGCAAGCCATCTCCATGGTGCGCGATGAAGACGTGGCGCTGGAGTATATCGTGCGGGTGGGGCGGCGGGTGGCGCCCGCGATCATCGATACGGCGCAAGAACAGCAGGCAGACCTGGTTGTGATCGGCTGGCAGGGGGTGCGGGACCCGTACGGCGCGACCACGGTTGGCAAGCACATCGACCAGGTCTTGAGCGAACTCAATTGCGATGTTTTGATGCTGCAGCCGGGCGATGCGGCTGCGGCGAAGCGGATCCTGCTGCCGGTGGCGGAGCCGCGCCAGGTCGGATATTCGCTGCGGCTGATTCAACAGTTTTCGCCAGCCGATCTTGAGCTGGACCTGCTGCACGTCTTTTCGGATGATACATCGCAGGCGGAGCGCGATCGCATGACTCGCTCGCTGCAGCGCGAGATTGACGAACTGAAGATGACCGGCGGGCAGGTAAATCTGATCACGGAGATCGCGCGTGACCGCATCGACGCGATCGTGGAGGCGTCTC
The DNA here is from genome assembly GCA_028875185.1 of Chloroflexota bacterium. GTDB lineage: Bacteria > Chloroflexota > Anaerolineae > Aggregatilineales > Phototrophicaceae > UBA6055. The sequence continues at coordinate 11,118 of JAPPFH010000080.1, forward strand.
GGGATTACGATTACGTGGCATTGGGCGAATCGCGCGACCCGGGTTATCAGAAGCGGATCTTCGGCAACACGCCCTTTAGGATTGCCGACCGCACGCGGACGCCAGTGGTCCTGCTGGCCCGGGAGACGAGCGCAGTGGGCTTTGGGCTGCAAAGGATGGCGAGCTGGGTTGGCGGCGGTTACGCCGATGTGGATCCGGAATCGCGCGAACGGCTGGAAGAGCAGGGCTATATCGTTGACGGCGAATCCACCGCGGATGGCGCCAAGCTGCGATCATCGGTTAGCCAGCCGGTAATCTTCCTTATCGGCCTGCTGACGGTTGTTGCCGCGTTTTTGATGTTCGCTGGCAATGGCGAGACGCTTACCTGGGTTGGCGCTGTACTTTACTTCGGTACGCTGCTGTTGTTTACGATTGTTTCGGTGCGGGCGGCGCGGGCGTCGGGGTAGGGGAAATCGTATCAAATGGAGATTGCGCTGCTGGATGACAGTTTTCCTCACAGTTCGTAATTTGTAGGGGCGTTTGACCCGCGGTGTCTACGCGCGGCGCCGAAACGTCCGCTACCTGCAGGCCATTCTTAGTGGGCGTCTCACGAGACGCCCCTACAAGGCTTGACCGCTAATGCAGATAGCCTGTTTTCCGTACGTCTTACCCCATCCCCGGCCCCCTCGCCATCTCTATGGCGAGCATCCCAGTGAATTGGGGAAGGGTGACTCGACAGCAAGATCGGGGAATTTGCGTCTTGTATCAACGTGAAACTTAAAAGACCTTGTTCGCGGCGAGATTGCTCCCCCTTCCTTAGCTTGCTGGGGAAGGGGGCTGGGGGGATGGGGTGAAATCGGAAAGAAAGCATAGCCCAGTACCGCACAAGCCCTACATTGTCACAATTCTTGCGGCGAAGTACTCAAGCGGGCGACCCAACGATCGCCTCTACTAGGCGGGTTACCACAAGCCGGGCGAGCCGCTGCCGCGCGCTTCGATTTGCCGGCGCAGGCGCTCCATAAGGTCGACGCCCATTTGCCGGCAGAGATCGATCATATCGATCGGCACCCAGTTTTCTATTAAGTAATCGCCTTCGCGCTTCCACCAGTCGAAGTCGCGCATGGTTATCAATTTGCCGGTGGCGGGTATACCGGCGTAATCGCCATGATTGTAGGAAAAGGCGAAATCCCAAACGCCACCGCAGGCGTATGCCCCTTCGCCGATGAAACCCATGCTGCGGCCGCCCTGCTCGACATCAAGATTGCGGTCGCCGAAGCCGTGGAGCCAATTGCGCTGGTGGAAGTCTTCAAATTCTTCCAGCGTGAAGCAGCCGCCAATGCCGCTGGGACCGTACCACTTCATGTCCGTATGCCAGTATTTGTTTTGCTCCATGCGGCTCATATCGCCGCCGTCGCGATCGCGGACGTAGCGCATTAAGCCTTTGCCCATTGCTTCTACCAGTTGCAGGCTCTTGCGGGATTCCAGCGCGTCTTGCTCGGTAAGCAGAATGCCGTCTTTGGCGAGCGGGCCGGGGATCTTGCCGCCGTCAAAGCCGGGCGACGGCGGAAGGACTTGATAACCGGCTTGCCTCATCACGGAGAGGATATCGTATTGCACGTAGCTCTCGGCGATTTTGCCCTGGCGCATCAGGTAGAATTGTCCGAACCAGATATTGGTTTTCTTTCCGGTGGCTGGGATGCCGAGCCAATCGTTGACAAACGTACCGGTTAGATAACCGCAGCCGCTGACCCACTCCCCACCGACTTCCCCCGCCCAATCGGACGTGCCCGTTTCGATGCCGCCCATGAAGACGTAAGGTCTGATTTTGAGATCGGGGAAGGCGTTTAGCAGGGGCAGCCAGAAGCCCGAGATGAGATTCTCCGCCCCGATGATCTGGTCGATCGGCGCGGAGCCATTCCAGTTGACGTCGTCGTGGACAGCGGCGCGAATGACGGCGGGTACGTTATCGACGCCGACGTGATTGAGCTTTTGCCAATAATCCCAGACAGCTTCTTTGTTCTGTTGGTTTAGGAGAGTTGACATTTTGGTATTCCTTTTTATGTTCGGGCGGTTGACCCAGTGCCGCGCGCAGACACAGCGGATAGGTCCGCCCCTACATTTTGTGTTATAGCGGATGACCTGCTGGGCCGCCCCTACACTATTGCGCTCAGGCGGGCGACGCAAGGGTCGCGTAGGGCACGTAGACATAGCCCTTCGACACTGACCGCCGACATAGCCCTTCGACACTGACCGCCGGTCGCCCCTACGTTTTCCTTCAATTCTGAGGGTGCGAGTCTCGTGGCGAAGACAGTTTGCAGCGGGTAAACTCCCTTGGTGACTGATAGACGCGAACGCGCAAAAGGGTGACGAAATGACGGACGAAATCAGACAACAGTTGCTGGACAAATTGGAATGGCGCTGCATCGGACCGCATCGCGGCGGACGCGTGGTGGCGGTGGCCGGCGATGTCTCACAGAAGATGACCTTTTATATGGGCGCCTGCGCTGGCGGGGTGTGGAAGACGACCGATGGCGGGACCTATTGGCATAACATCTCGGACGGCTATTTCAGCACGGCGGCGATCGGGGCGCTGGCGGTTTCAGCCTCCGACCCGAATGTCATTTACGCCGGCACGGGCGAGAGCACGATCCGCGGCAATGTGTCGCATGGCGACGGTGTCTACAAATCGGTTGACGCGGGCTTGACCTGGCGGCACATCGGGCTGAATGAATCGCGTCATATCGGCAAAATCGTCATTCATCCGCAAAATCCTGACCACGTTTATGTCGCCGCCTTTGGTCGCGCCTTCGGCCCGAATGAAGAGCGCGGCATCTACCGATCTCGGGATGGCGGCGCCAGCTGGGAGAAAGCGCTCTACAAGAGCGAGCGCGCCGGATCGCATGATGTGGCGCTGGATGTCAATAATCCGCGGATTATGTTCGCGGCGATTTGGCAGGCGCAGCGTTATCCGCACAAGCTGGAGAATGGCGGGCCCGATAGCGGATTGTGGCGCAGTTTCGACGGCGGCGACAGCTGGCAGGACATCACGCGCTATCCTGGATTGCCGCAGGGGATTCTCGGCAAGATCGGCGTGGCGCTATCGCCGGTGCGGTCGGGGCGCGTTTGGGCTTGTATTGAAGCCGAAGACGGCGCGGTATTCCGCTCCGATGATTACGGCGAGACCTGGATTCGACTGAGCGAAGAATCGCTGTTGCGGACGCGACCTTGGTATTATATGCACGTCACCGCTGATACGCAGGATCCGGACACGGTTTACATTCAGAACTACAATCTGTGGAAATCGGTAGATGCGGGCGCGACCTTCGATACGATGCCGACGCCGCATGGCGATGAGCACGCGCTCTGGATTGATCCGGCCGACAATCAGCGCATGGCGCGCGGCAACGATGGCGGCGCTTGCATCTCCTTCAACGGCGGCAAGAGCTGGTCATCGATTTACAATCAGCCGACGGCGCAGCTTTATCATGTCTGCACCGATGACCGCTTTCCTTACCGCGTCTACGGCTCACAGCAGGACAATACCGCTATTACGGTGCCGAGCGCGTCAGTCGATGGGGCGATCCATGAGCGGGACTGGCATTCGCCGGGCGGCGGCGAGAGTGGCTATATCGCCATCAAACCGGATGATCCGGATATTGTGGCGGCTTCGGGGCCGACCGGGCAGCGCGCCTACAACGACCACATGACGCTTTACAATCATCGCACCGGGCAACGCTGGATCATCACCGCCTGGCCCGAATTGTATGGCTGGGGCGTTGGCGCCGAGCGTTTGAAGTACCGCTTCCAGTGGACTTTTCCCATTATGTTTTCGCAGCATGATCCGGATGTGCTCTATGTTTGCAGCCAGCATCTGCATCGTTCGACCAATCTGGGCGCCAGCTTTGAAGTGATCAGCCCGGATTTGACTCGCAACGATCCGGATAAGCTCAAGGCTTCGGGGGGTCCGATCACGCGGGACAATACAGGCGCGGAAGTGTATTGCAACATCTTCGCGCTGGCGGAATGCCCGCATGATGCCGGTGTGCTTTGGGCGGGGACCGATGACGGCATGGTTCACATATCGCGCGATACCGGCGATACCTGGCGCGAGATCACGCCGCCCGATCTGCCGGAGTGGGCGCTGATCAGCATCATAGATGTATCGGCGCATCAGGCGGGCGCGGCTTATATCGCGGCGACGCGTTACAAGCTGGATGACTGCAAGCCTTACCTGTACAAGACGACCGATTATGGGGAGAGCTGGACGGCGATCACGGATGGCATACCCGACCATGAATTCACGCGCGTCATCCGCGAGGATCCGAATCGGCGCGGCTTGCTTTATGCCGGGACGGAGACCGGCATCTATGTTTCCTTTGATGATGGCGCGAACTGGCGGCGGATGACCGGCAATCTGCCGGTTTGCCCGATTCACGATTTGGTCATCAAAGATCGCGATCTGGTGGTGGCGACGCACGGGCGTTCATTCTGGATTCTGGATGATCTGTCGCCATTGCATCAGGCGCAAGCTGAGCTTGATGAGGGGAATGCTCAATTGTTTGCGCCGGCGCCGAAGCTGCGGCTGCGCGTCTATTACACCTTCGGCGGCTGGAAGTCGAGCTATCCCCCGGATACTGTTGATTTCGGTCGAATTGATACGAGCTTGGTCGCCTTCGTCAATCGCGCCAATTCCGATCGTCCGCAATTGCTGAACGCCGGCGCCAACCCGCGAGAGGGCATCGTATTTTGGTATCACCTTCGGCAGGCGACCGATGAAGCGGTCATATTGAATTTCAGCCGGACAGATGGTGAACTGATACGAAGCTATAGCAGCGCAGACGGCGATCTGTCGGCGGCGGCGGGCCTCAATCAATTTGAGTGGAATATGCGCGCTCCGGGCGCGACCGAAGTCGATGGTGTGGATGGCTGGTGGGAGCGGCCCGATGGTCCGCTGGTTGTGCCGGGCGAGTATGTCGCCGAACTGGATGTGGATGGCGAAATCATCAGTCAGCGCTTTGAAGTGCGGGCTGATCCACGGGTTGAGACGACGGCGGAAGACTTTGAGCGGCAGTTCGAAATGCTGCTGGCGATACGCGACCGGCTGTCGCAGAACAACGCGTTGATCAACAAGCTGGTCCTGCTCAAGAGGCAGGTGGAGGCTTGGGCGGCGCGCAGCGATGATGAGGGGCTGAACGCGGCCGCGGCGGCTATTGCCTACGAAGTCGAGGAGCGCTTGCCGGAGCTGATCAACGTGGGCTTCACCGAGTCGCAGTTGTATGCCAGCGGACTGCATGAGAAATTCAACGCACTGTTCGAATCGGTGGACAGCGCCGATTATGCGCCGCCGCAGCAAGCGCGTGAGGTCTTCGCGCAGTTGAGCGGCGAGCTTGACGGGCAACTGAATTATGCGCGCACGGACTTGGGCGAAACGGTTTCGGACTTCAATGCGCGTGTGCGCGAATTGGGCTTGGAGGCGGTGGATCTGTTGTAGCTAGCGCGCGCGGATTGCCAAGGCTTCGCCAAAGCGGGTCGCAAGCCACTCCAAGTGCGAAAATTGTAGGGCTTGTCCGGTACTGGGCTAAGCTGCCTCGCCGATTACACCCCATCCCCCCAACCCCCTTCCCCAGCAAGCTAAGGAAGGGGGAGCACTCTTGCCGGGCGCTCGGAAGTACAGATTTCTGTCTGTTATGGCGCCCCAATATCCCAATTCTGCCGTCGAGTCACCCTTCCCTAGTTCACTGGGGAAGGGCCGGGGATGGGGTAAGACGTGCGGAAATCAGGCGTTCTACAGTACCGGACAAGCCTTGTAGGGGCTACCCATTGGGTCGCCCGAAAAAGCCCAAGAAAACAAGTGATTTGCGACGAAATTCTGCCTGCTGCAAAACTGTCCTGTCGTCAGTCCTTGTGGGGGCAAGTTCACCCGCATAGGATTCGACGGCAGAATCAGGGTGACCAGTCGAAGTCGCGGTCGAAAGGGTACATGGGACGCTGAATCTTGTGGAAAGGCAGGGTCTCGGGCAGGGCGTTGATGGCGCCGGGACTGAAAGCCATGATCGCCTCGGGCGCGATGCGCTGAAAATCGGGGAATAGATAACCCAGTTTCAAGCAGACGATGCGATAGGCGAGCGGGTCAATATCCAGTTCGCTGAATTGCGCCAATGTCGTGAATGCCAGGCGCCGCTCACTCAGGATGACGTCCACATTGTCGATGCGAAAAGTAACTCGGCGGCCGCTATTCGAGCCTGCGTGAACTTGCTTGACAGCGCCGGTGACCGATAAAGGTTGACCGTGTGCCGGGTCAAGCTTGCCCCCGAGCGACAGCGTCAGTGTGGCGCCAGGTCCCGCGCTGAAGCAGGCATCAACAGCGGCTGCGTCGGCCAGCCCCGCGTAGAGCGTCTTGGGAACGCTATGCGCTAGCAATCGCTCCAGCACGTAGGGCACATCGCCGGCGGCGCCGCCAGTCACGTTATCGCCCGAGTCGCTGAGGAAAACGGTCGAGGCGGACGATGCCAGCGCCATGGCGATGCACTCGTCGATGTTGCCGGTGGGCACGCCAAAGTTGAAATCGTGGCGCGCGTCCCAATAAGCGGCGGCCAGTACCCGCGCGGCGGACCAAGCCGCGTCTATATCCATGCCGAGGGCGACTGCGGCCGCTTGACTGCGCGCTTGATCCGCCCAGGTGAAGCCGACCAACAGCGAAGCGTCAAGCACCGCATCGCCATCGATGACATTTTCAATTTCGGCGTAGACGCTTCTGCCGGGCTCGACGATGGTCATCGCGCGTTCGCCGGAGAGCAGCAGCGGGATGGGGATGAATGCCTTATGCGGGCGGAATCCAGCGCGCAGGCAGTTTACCAGCAGATCGAAGGCGCGGGCGCGGGTTTCTAGCGCGTCTTCGTGCGGCGCGGTGCGATAGGCGCTGATGAGATCAAGCTGATCCATGATCGCGCTCGAGAGGTTGCCGTGTAGATCGTAGCTGGCGCTGATGAGGGCGGCGGGTCCGACAAGATCGCGGACGGCGCCGATGAAATCCGCTTCGGCGTCTTCGAGCCCGTCGACCGCCATCGCGCCATGCATATCGAGATAGACGCCATGCCAAGGTCCGCCAGCGCGTAAGCCGGCGAGGATCTCGGCTTTGAGGTCGTCATAAACCGAGCGGCGCAGCACCCCGCCTGGCACGGCGTGAGCCTGCATGATTGGCGAGAAGTCAACATCAGCATACGAAGCGGCGAAGGCGTAGCGCGCAAGCAAGGCGTCGGCGCGCAGCACCTCAAAGTCGGATAATTCCGATGGCTGAGGCGAGAAGGTGGCGCATTCGATGGCGATGCCGGCGGCGGCGATTTTCATAGCCAAGCCCTGTTTTTATCTGCCCGTATGTATCGTAAATGACAGTTAATCATGCGATCAATGAACGGAGATCTATAGCAAGAATGGGCGAGCCACCGGTTCGCCCCTACGAACTTGTTTACGGTGCTGGTATTGGCGCGCTCGCGCATGTCAAACGAAGGGGTTATCGATAAAGGGATACTTGCGCAGGTCGGCGCGTTGGTAAGGGATTTCGGTGAAGATGGGCGGGATGGCGCCGGGGCCAGCCATATAGATGATCTCGTCGGCGATGGGCGCGAAGCCGGCGTAGAAATGCTGGGTCGATTTGACGACGAGCAGACGCTTCGATCTCGGGTTGATGCCGAAATTGGAGAAAACGGTTGGGCTGAAGACTTGACCGCGCTTGCTGTTGACGATGATGTCGACTCCCTGGCAATGGAGGCAAACCGAATCTCCGCATTCGATGGCGACGGGTCCTTCGCTCTGCGTCCATTGCTGCTTCATATTGTGCATGATGCCGCTGACGGTCACGCGCAGATCGAGCGGATCGCCGGACATCGGACCCATCTTGCCGCCGAGCCGCAGGTCGAGCCTGGCGCCTTCGCCTGCCGACATGGCGACGCTGACAGCGACTGGGTCCCAGATCATGCCGATTGCCACGTCGGTGACGCCGCGTTCGAGCAGCGCCCGCAGCGCGAAGGTAGAATCGCTGGGCGCGCCGCCGCCAGCATTGTCCGATTGATCGGCGATTACGACTAAACCGGATTCACGCGCCAAAGCTTTGTCCAGCGCTTCGTCGAGAGGCAGCGATGGCGGGTCGGTCTCGTGGCGGATGGCGAAGAATCGCTCGCCGAATTCGCGCGCGATATTTGCGGCCAATGCCGGGTCGTCATCGGTGACGGCCAGCATGTAGGCGCCGCAAGTGGGCACATCCGCCCAGGGGAAGCAGTGCGCCAGCGAGAGCGAAAGCACGCCCGCGTCGTTTTCCCGCGCGATCATGGCGTCGACGAATCCGCGCATGGGCTCGAATGGCGTCAGGTAGAGGCCGATCATGCGGCAATCGTAGAGCGCCATGGTTGGCTTGGTCTTTCCTTCGGCGGCATCGGCGATGATGGTGAAGAGCTCTTCGGCGCGCTCGTTGATATCGACATGCGGGTACTCTTTGAAGATGACGACGGCATCGACGGCGTCGATGGTCTCTTGGGTGAGGTCGCAGTGCAGGTCGAGCTCGACGCCGATTTTGGCTTGGGGTCCGACGATATCGCGGACGCGGGTGACAATGTCGGTTTCGCAATCGTCGTAGCCCTCCGCGACCATGGCGCCGTGCAGCGGCAGCAGGACGATGTCGACCGGCAGCGACGCTTTCAGGGCGGCGAGCATTTCATCGCGCAGGCTTTCGTAGACGGCGCGCACGGTAGTGCCGGCTGGCTGGGCGAAGGCGTATAGGCTGAAGATGTAATCCCAGCCGCGTTCCTGGCAGCGGCGGCGGAAGATATTGAAGGGTCCGCCGAAGCCGCCGAGGTCGCCGTTGGCGTCGAGATCAGCTGCCCTGACGACATGGAAGTCGTCCATCCCGGTGGGCATGGGCGAGAAAGTGTTGGTTTCGGTCTCGATGCCGCCGGCGAAAACTTTCATTGACGACCCTCCGAAAGTTGCTGACGTAATAACATGGCTTCGCTTCGGCGGGCGACCTAGTAGGTCGCCCCTACAGTTTTCGCCAATAGTTGGCTGTAGGGGCGAGAGACGGGCAGTGTCTACGCGCCCCTTGTCTCGCCCGCTTGTGCCGAAGCCTCCCGCAGGAGAGGCTCGTAAAATAGCCCCTACGCGCTCGATACAGAATATAAACGCTTCGCCGGTGGAGCGCAAGAAATCTTGCAGGTTCTCTTGCGCAAGCAAGCGCAGTTGTTATAATTGGCGCTGCGCTGGCAACCGGCTAAAGCATTCCAGCTAACGAAGGGAGCCGATGTGAAAGCGATAACGATACGATCTATTGATCTGCATACGGTATTGTTGCCTTATCTCGCGCCATTTGAGACCAGCTTTGGCGCCGAGACGGACAAGGTGGCGGTGCTGGTGGAGTTGACGACTGAGGCGGGCGTCATTGGTTGGGGCGAATGCTCGATTGAGTTTTGGCCCGGCTATGGTCACGAAACGGCGGAGACGGCGCTGCACGTGCTGAGGGAGTTTTTGGCGCCGGCGGCAGTCGGCGCGAGCATCAGCGATCCGCGCGAGTTCCCGGCGCTGATACGGTGTTTTAGGGGCAATCATCATGCGCGGGCGGGGCTGGAAGCGGCGGTTTGGGATGCCTTTGCTCGGACGAACGAGATGCGGCTGACGGATTGTTTCGCGCATTATGCTCCCGCGGGGCATGCGTCCGAGGGTGTGGCGACGGTCGGCGTCAGCATTGGGATACAGCCTTCGCTGGAAGCGACGGTGGATGTCGTGCGCAATCGTTTGGAACAAGGTTATGGGCGCATCAAGCTGAAGATAAAACGAGGTTGGGATGTGGAGGTGGCGCGTGCGGCGCGAGCCGAATTTCCCGATATCCTGCTGATGCTGGATGCCAATAGCGATTACGCATTTGACGATGCCGACCGGCTGGCGCAACTGGATCAATTCGATCTGCTGATGATTGAGCAGCCGCTTTCGCACGATGACATCTATGCGCACGGGCTGCTGCAGAAGCGGCTGAAGACGCGAGTTTGCCTTGATGAGAGCGTCAAGTCGGCGAGCGATTTGCGGATCGCGCTGCAGGTTGGGGCGATCGGCATATTGAATCTGAAGCCGGCGCGGGTTGGCGGTTTCAGCGAATGCTTGGAGATTTATCGCGTTTGCGTCGAGAATAATCTGCCGCTATGGATCGGCGGTATGTTGGAGACGGGCGTGGGGCGGGCGGCCAATGTCGCCTTCGCGGCTTTGCCCGCGGTTAATCTGCCTTCGGATATATCGGCGACCGATCGCTATTTCGCCGCCGACATCAGCGAGCCGCCCTTCGTGTTGGGCGCGGGGAGCGCGCTGGCGGTCCCCGATGGCTTCGGCATTGGCGTAGCGGTAAAGCGCGACCGGCTGGAAGAAGCCAAGGCGCGCTGGATTGAGAATTACCCGTATGGGAAGAGGTGATGAACTTGTTGAATATCACCCCAAGATGTGAGCCGCCGCTGCTTCACCACAGAGGAATGGAGGCAACACAGAGGGCACAGAGAAATCGATCAGAACATTGTGTCGGTTTCCATCCACGATTTCTATCTTTCGTGCCGAAGAACGAGATAGCGACGTCTTGAGTACTTTGCTAAGCAAACAGTAAACTCGGCACTCTCTAAGTTCTCGGTGTCCTCGGTGGTTAAAGAGCTATACGTGGTCCGCTACAGGGAGAATTTGCAAGACTTCATCAATCCCCTTTGAAAAGGACGAAGCAGGATGACGCTCAGCGACAGAATCAAATCAATCATCAGCGACGCGCAGATAGAAGCCGGCGTCGCCGTTTGGCATATCGAATCGGGCGCGCGGCTGGATGTGAATGGTGATGCGCCCTTCCCGATGGCAAGCACCTTCAAGATCCCGATCTTGGCGACGGCTTGCAAGCAGCTAACGGCGGGCGCCATCAGCCTTGATGCGCGCGTGCCGCTGGCTGACGAAGACAAGAGCATGGGCAGCGGCATCTTGCCTTATTTCGAGAGCGGCTTGCAGCCGACTGTGCGGGATTTGCTGACGCTGATGATCATCATTAGCGACAATACCGCCACCGACATCATGGTCGATTATCTGGGTGGACCCGCTGCCGTCGAGGGTTTTATGCGCGAGCTCGGGCTGACCGAGATCTTCTTCAAGCTCAATTGCAAGCAATTGCTGCGCTATGCCTTCCCGCCGGACGTGGCGGACTTGCCGCCTGAGGAGCTGGTCAAGTGGACGACTGAAAATGATATCTTGCGCGACAGTTTGCCATTCAGCAAGGGACCGGAGAATAACGTCAGCACAGCGCATGCGATGAATGAGCTGCTGCGTCTGATGTTTGGCGATCTATTCCCGGAAGATGTGCGGGCGGTCGCCTTTGACATCTTGCATAAGCAGCAGTACACCCACCGGATCGCGCGTTTTCTGCCGCGTGGCATTAAAGTCGCTAGCAAGACCGGGACTATTGGCGGCATTCGCAACGACTGCGGTATCATCCGTATCAGCGATGCGAATCATGTGATTCTGTCGCTCTTCGTCGAGTGGGATGAGGCGCCCTATTGGAACATGCCGGCGGCGCATCATCAGCGGGTCTTTATAGTGGAATCAGCGATGGGCCAGATTGGCCGCTCGGTTTACGATGAATTCGCGAGCTTGGATTAGGCGGCGAGGGGAGGGCGTAACGACAATTCGCGGTATGTGGTCTCTTCGTTTGGCTGAATCTAATCTGGAGGATAAAGACGTGCACAAGTCAAGAAACGCCTTGCTGCTTCTGCTCATGACCACTTTGATTACGATGAGCGGCGCCGCGTTGGCGCAAGATGACATTATGGCTGGCAAGGGCGGGCGCCTGGTCGTGGCCGACGCCAATTCCAACACCTCATTCGATCCCTTTGTATCGTCCTGGCATAGCTGGCCTCACTACGCCCTTTTCCCGACATTGTTCTCACGCGCCTTGGATATGAGTTATGTCGGCTATCTGGCGGACAGTTGGGAAGTGTCGGAGGATTCGAAGTCGCTGACTATCAATCTGATCGAAAACGCCACCTTCACTGACGGGACGCCGATCAACGCCGAAGCGCTGAAATGGAACCTGGACAAGTACGCCGATCCTGAATCAACGGCATCGACGGGCCGCGCTTTGATCACGCTGCTGGACAATATCGAGGTCCATGACGACTACAGCTTCACCATGCACATGAACTCGCCGCATGCGCCGCTGTTCTTCGTGCTGGCTGGCTTGGAAATCGTCTCGCCGACCGCCTATGAAGCTATCGGACCCGACGACTTCGGCACCAGTCCGGTCGGTGGCGGACCCTTCATATTGAAGGAATTGGTTACCGACAACTACGCGCTGTTCGAGCGCAATCCCGATTTCACCTGGGCGCCGCCTGAACTCTACGATCATCCGGGACCGGTCTTCCTCGACGAGCTGCGGATTCTCTTCATCGGCGAGGAGCAGACGGTATTGGCTGCATTGGAGACGGGCGAGATTTCCTTGGCTGGCATCCCGACGCAAAACCTGGCCGATGCCGAAGCCAACCCGGACATTGATGTGCATGTGGCGAAATTGAGCCAGATCCGCTATGTCGGCTTCAATACATCCAAGGATCCCTGGACGAATCCGGATCTGCGCAAGGCTTTTGCATACGCCACTGATCGGCAAGAATTTGTCACCCTGGCTTGGGACGACCTGGCGGATCCGCTGTATCAGCCGCTGCCGCCTACTATCTGGGGGCACAATCCCGAGCTGAACGCGATCGCCCCAAGCTTCGACCCCGAGAAAGCGGGCGCGATGCTGGACGAGCTCGGCTATGTCGATGCGGATGGCGATGGCATGCGCGAGGACCCCGATGGCAATGACTGGACAGTGCCGCTGGCGACCGCATCGCCGGATGAATGGCTGCGGCAGGCGGAAGTGCTGGAGGCGCAGTGGCGCGCTGTCGGCATTCCGCTGCAGATTGACGTGCTGGAGTTTTCCGCTTTGGTCGACCTGACGACCACGGGCGAGCACGATCTCTTCCTGCTGCTCTATGGCTATCAGGATCCCAGCATTTTGACCTATTTCTTCGATCCGGCCCGCAAGGGCGGCAGCAACCGCGCCTGGTTCTCCACCGATGAACTGACCGATTTGCTGGTCGCGGCTGATTCGCAATTGGATCCAGAGCTGCGGTATGAGGCGGTGACGGCGGTGAGCAAGTACATCATCGAGGCGTCGCCCTGGGTCTATCTGGCGGTGCCGCCGGCGCTGACGGGCGTGCGCGCGGAGCTGATGGGCTGGCGCATCCATCCGGATACGAGCTTCCTTTATTGGAACGCGTACTTTGAGGTGGAATAAACCTCACCCCCACCCTAAATCCCTCCCCCATAAAGAGGGAGGGACTTTGAACACCGCGAAGTCGCAGTTTGGCTCCCCTTCCCTCCTTGTGGGGGAAGGGGCCGGGTCACGTAGACATAGACCTTCGGGGATGAGGGTGGTTCTTTGAGCCAGTACATCCTGCGGCGGATTGCGATTGCTTTCCCTTTGATACTGGCGGTGACGACGGTGGTCTTCGTCATGCTGCGGGTGGCGCTGCCGGGCGATCCGGCGCAGGTCATGGCGGGCGATCGGGCGTCGCCGGAGCAGATCGAGCTAATCCGCCGGAAGCTGGGTTTCGACAGACCTGTGCTTGAACAGTATTTCATCTTCTTGCGCAACTTTGCTGGTGGCGACCTGGGGCGCTCGGTCAAGTTTCGCGAGCCGGTGCTGGGCGTCATCGCCAAAGCGTTTCCATTTACGGTCACGCTTACTTTCCTTAGCGTGGCGGTCGGCACGACGATTGGCTTGGTGATCGGCATCATCACCGCCGTTTATCAGCGGACCTGGGTTGATAATATCGGCATCGTTCTGACCGTGTTTTTCTTTTCAATCCCGACTTTTTGGCTGGGTCTGATGCTGATTCTGATATTCTCAGTGGGCTTGCGCGTTTTGCCCGTACAGGGGGCGGGCAGCTGGCGGCACTTTGTCTTGCCGGTGGCGACGCTGGCGGTGGGCCAGAGCGCGCTAATCGCCCGTTTGACGCGCTCGAGCATGATTGAAGTGCTGAGCGCGGATTATGTGCGCACGGCGCGGGCAAAGGGATTGGCGCATCGGCAGGTGCTCTTGCGCCATGCGCTGCGCAATACGCTGATCCCAGTCATCACGGTGGTCGGCTTGTCGGTCGGCGGTTTGCTCGGCGGCGCGGTTATCACCGAGAGCATCTTTGGTTTGCCGGGCGTCGGTCGGCTGGCGATTGACGCCATCAGCAATCGCGATTATCCGATGATCCAGGGCGCGGTGATATTGGTGGCGGCTTCATTCGTCTTCGTCAATTTAATTGTTGATATCATTTACGCCTTCGTTGATCCGCGGATCCGTTATGCCTGAAGCCAAGCTTACCGCCGAGCGCGGGCGCCCCACCGGTTTGTACCAGTTGGTGCTGCTGAAATTTGTCAGCAATCGGGTGGCGCTGTTTGGGCTGTGCTGCTTGCTGCTGATGCTGCTGGCGATCATGTTCGCGCCACAGGCGACGCCATACGATCCGCTGCAAAAGAATACGCCGGAGCGCAATCAACCACCGTCCCGGGAGCATCCCTTCGGTACGGACAAGCTGGGACGCGATATATTGAGTCGGGTGCTCTATGGCGGGCGGGTATCGCTGCAGGTCGGCTTTTTGTCGGTTGGGCTGGCGGTCATCGTCAGCGCGCCGCTGGGATTGATCGCTGGTTTCTTCGGCGGGCTGGCGGATAATTCCATCATGCGGGTGATGGATTTGATATTGGCTTTTCCCGGTTTGATCCTGGCGATTTGGCTGGTGAGCCTGCTGGGGTCCAATATCAACAACGTCATTATTGCGATCGCTTTTTTCTCGCTGCCGACATTTTCGCGCTTGATCCGCGGCATAACGCTGTCGATCCGCGAGATGGAGTATGTGATGGCGGCGCGCGGCATGGGCGCCGGGTCGCTGCGCATTATGTTTTTCCACATTTTGCCCGGGGTGCTGGGTCCGCTGATCGTCTTGACGACCTTGGGAGTCTCGGGCGCGATCGTGGCGGGCGCGAGTTTGAGCTTCCTCGGTTTGGGCGTGCGCCCGCCGACGCCGGAGTGGGGCGCGATGCTGGCGGATGGGCGGAATTATCTGCGGACGCAGTGGTGGATCGCGGTCTTCCCCGGGATGACGATTACGCTGGTGGTGCTGATCTTGAATATCATCGGCGATGCGCTGCGCGATGCGCTCGATCCGAATGTGCGGGCTTAGCATTTGCCTCTCCAAAATCTTTATACATTGCGGGCAGCCAACCCCACCACCGGCCTCCTCCCCCGAGGAATCCTGAGGACAGGACAGGGTTGGTCTAATGGTACATAATGGACCCGCCTTAGACGCTAAAGGCATCTTTCCGGGCGAAAACTGTAGGGGCGACTCGGTGAGTCGCCCGAAAAAGCCCTAGAAATTGTAGAATTCGGGACGATATTTTGCTCGCTGAAAAACTGTCCTGTCGTCAGTCCTTGTGGGGTCGCGTAGACACTGACCCGCCGGGCAAGGGGCCGGGTCACGTAAACATAGACCTTCGGGGATGGGGGTTTGTCGCGCTATCAATGAAATTCACCACTCCCAGGACAGGTTAGCGGCGAGCGGAATTTCGTCGCAAATTTCGAGTTTTCGGGCGCTCCGTCGGGCGACCCAATGGGTCGCCCCTACAGTTTTCGCCAGGATAGATGCTTTCGACGTCTAACTTGGACCATAAATTTTCGATTAGACCAAACCTGTCCGGTCGTCAGCCGAGGAATCAGAGAGGGGAGTTTAACCTTGCGAACACTGTAATCACGCAGATTCTTGCCGACAGCGAGCCGCAAGGTATTTCCTATGGGCGGCGGATTCACCGCGCATGCGTCACCGCCTTGTCGCGCAGTTTAACCGTCGAGGGCGAGCAGATTGAACTGCTGGTAGAGTTCTTCGAGGCTTTCAAGGCGTTCGCGCGTTTTCTCCGGATAGCGCAGTGAGAGGGCGCCGAGGATGGCGTCGAGCAGGGCGAAGAGCGCCACGGTATTGCTGTAGAGCCGCAGGCGGTATGGCACAATCAGGGCAAGGTCGGAGCGGGTGGCGGCCGGCGAAACATGACTGTCGGTGACTGTGAGCACGGCGGCGCCGCGTTGTCTGCCGACATCCATCGCCGTCAACGTCTCGCGCGTATAGCGGGCGAAGCAGAGCGAAAGGATTAAATCGCCTTCTTTGAGCGGGGTCATCTGTGCCGCGATGGGGTCAATGCCCGGCGTTAGCACGGTGGTATCGGGGCGGATGTAACGCAGGACGATGCCGAAATTGAGCGCGAGTGGGAAAGAGGAGCCCAAGCCGATGATATAGACATGGCCCGCTTGATCGACCATATCGACCGCTTGATCAAAGGTGTGCGTGGGCACGTGCTGTGGCAGATCGAGCAGGGTCTGCACTTCATCGCGCAGCACTGTGGTGAGCAGGTGCGCGTCCTCTTGATCGGCGGCTGAGAGCTCTTCCAGCAGCTGCTGTGAACCGATATGCATGCGCTGGGCGATCTTCGCTTGATTGAGGAATTGACCGCGCAGACCGGATTGCAGCTCGGGGAAGCCTTCAAAGCCGAGCGCCTGCGCCGTGCGCACCACCGTCGACGGGTTGACGCCGACGTCTGCGGCGATTTCGGTGATGGTCAGGTGGATGACGCCGATGCCGCCTTCCAGCAGAAAGCGCGAGACCTTGCGCTGGCTAGGAGAGAGCGAATCGTGGTGGCGGCGCATCCAGCGGATGATGTCGCCTTGTGGTTTCGGTGCGCTCATCTTGTCACGTCCATAGGTTGTGCTGAGGTATTTCAAGCCGGAATCGGGGAGCAGGATGGCGATTCGCCCGCCGCGATGGGGACCTCGCAATAGCTGCGCGGCGGCAGCCAGGTTGGCGCCTGAAGAGTAACCGGCGAAGAGCCCTTCTTCGCTTGCCAGGCGGCGCGTCATTTCCGCGGCCTCCTCATCGCTCACTTGCAGGCAGCCATCAATCAGCGCGCGATCGACCAAAGCCAAGTCGCGCATGGCGTAGCCGCCGCCCTGGATTTTGTGGTTGGGGCGCGAGACGGTCTCGCCGGCGTAAACGGCTGCTCCGGTTGGCTCGACGATGTAACATTGTATTGCCGGGTCGCGCTCTTTGAAGTAGCGGGCGCAACCAGCGAATGAGCCGCCGCTGCCGATGTAATCGCAGAAGGCGTCGATGCCGCCCGATTGCGTCAGCATCTCCGGCGCGGTGTGATGGTAATGGGCGCGCGCGTTGCCCGCTAGCTGGAATTGGTCGGCGCGGAAGGCGCGGCGCTCGCGGACGATCTCTTGCGCCTTAGCTTCGACCCGCGCGAGGTCAGCGCCGGAGACTTGCCCCGGCGTCGATTCGGGGCATTGATCGACGAGCGCGACCTCAGCGCCGAGCGCCGCCATCATGCGGGCGCGCTCGATTGAGTTGCCGCGCGACATCACGGCGACGAATCGGTAGCCCTTGGCAGCGCAGACGATGGCCAATCCGGTTCCGGTATTGCCGCTGGTGAGTTCGACAACGGTATCGCCCGTTTTGAGCGCGCCATCGGCTTCGGCTTCTTCGATCAATTGCCGGGCGATGCGGTCTTTCTTGGAATAGCCGGGGTTGAGGAATTCGAGCTTGGCGAATACGCGTCCCTCGAGGCCGCCGGTGACGCGCGACAGCTCGACCATGGGCGTGTTGCCGATGGCATCAAGGACGGAGGGATAAATTGCGTCATGCGGCAAGTTACAGCTCCTGGCGCGCGACCTGATAGGGAGCCGCTGCGGATTCTCGGCGGCTGGTGATTGTAACATGTTGCGCCTGCGCTTTGCCATTTGCCGCGGCGCTTGCTATGATTGCAGGCATTTGTCGACGCAGGCGCGACCATTGCATGAGCGAGCAAATCTCCATTCGCGAATTGACAACGATGGCTGACCTCAACGCGACTGTGGATTTGCAGCGCGCTGTCTGGGGCATGCACGATGCTGAGGCGGCTTCGCCCCATACGCTGCGGGCGATCGTCCATAGCGGCGGCGCTGTTTTTGGGGCGGTGTTTGGAGATCGCCTGGTCGGCTTTTGCTTCGGCTTCGCAGCGCCGCGAGATGGCGAGCTCTGGCTTTGGTCGCACATGGCGGCGGTGCATCCGGATTTCCAGGGGCGGGGCGTAGGATTTCGGCTGAAGCAGGCGCAGCGAGCCTGGGCGCTAAATCAGGGTTTTCGCTGGATGGCTTGGACCTTTGACCCGATGCAAGCGGGCAACGCCAACTTTAATTTCAATCGGCTGGGCATTACGGCGCGGCGCTATTCCGCCGACCATTATGGCGAAATGCAGGATGGCCTCAACGCGGGCTTGGCGAGCGACCGCCTGGAGGCGCAGTGGCGGTTGGATGCGCCCAAAGTGATTGCGATGGCGGCGGGCCGCTATCAAACGAGCGTGGCTGACGCGCCAGATTCACTTACCATGTTGGTTAAAGATAAGCGAGGAACCTTGGAGTACCGCCCGCCCCCTGGCCGCGGCGAGCGCTGGTGTGTGGCGCGTAGACACAGCCACTTCGGCGTTGAGATACCCAAGGATGTCGCCGACCTGAAGCGAAACGATGTTCATCGGGCGAGGCAGTGGCAGCAGTATGTACGCGCGGCTATGACCGAGCTTCTGGCGGATGGCTACGTCGTTAGCGGCTTCTGCCGCCAAGGCGACGCCGCTTGGTATATTCTCGGTCGCGATGGTTAGACGGTCATGAGTTCGGCGGCGGCGCAGAGTTGGATCAAGCCGCCGATAGGGTCGAGAGATTCCAGATTGTTGCAAAGACGATAGATTTCATCCGCGCGTTCCTGCGGGAAGAGGTCGCGGGTGAGCATATGGAATTTCTCGCGCATTTCGCCGTCGGTCATACGGAACTCCGGCTCGCCCTTCATATTGGGAATGTAACTTTCGCGCATTGTCCCGTCCGCCAGGTTGACTTGCAGGCGGCAGCCATTCAATTCGGGATAGCGCGCTTCGATTTCGCTATCGACTTGTACATCAATTAGATTGCGCAGGCGGCGCACATCGCTATCGTCCCAATGGGCGAAGTCGTGGCGCCAGGCGGCGCCTTGCTTGAGGGCGACGGCGGTCGAGACGCGGATGCTCAAGCCGGCGACCTCGCGCGAAGCCGGGTTGGGATCAACGCGGAAGATAGGACGCGTGGCATAGCCATAGGTCGCCAGACGGATGGATTCAATCTCGTTGATATCGAGGCGCCCATCCGCTTGGATGGCTTGCACGGCGTCGATGGCTTGATGCGTGTGCCGGCACCCGCCATGCGGCTTGAAGCCAGTGCCGAGGATGGCGAAGTCCTCACCGAGGTCGTCGAAGGTAGCGGGATCGAAGCCGTCGCCGAAGGCGCTGAAAAAGCCGTATTCGCCATCAAGGGCGCCGCGCGGACCGTCAAAGCCGGCTTCCGCCAGGCGCAAGGCAAAGACAGCATTGCGGGAGGCGAAGCCCGCGATCAGGTCCTTGGTATCGCAGGGGCCGCCTTCATAGACGTATTGCTCGGTGCCGGATGCCAGATCGGCGGCGAGGGAGACGGTATTGATCATGTCCTGGCGGCCGAAGCGGGCGCAGCGAGCGGCGGCGAGAGCGGCGGATATGGCGCCAAGCGTGCCTTTGAGATCGAGGCCGCGGGCGCGCTGCATTGGGCGAACCTGGCGGCCCACGCGAACGACAAAGTCGTAGGCGGCGACAACAGCCGCGAGCAAGTCTTCGCCGGATGCGCCATAAGCCTCGCCGACGGCGAGCGCGACCGGTACGACCTGCGAGGCGATGTGGCCCGCGGAACGATGCGAGTCGTCCATGCCCAGGATCTTGACCATGACCCCGTTGGCGAAGGCGGCGCCTTCCAAGGATGCGCGCTCGCCGCTTCCAAGGAGAGTCGCTTCGTCGCCGGGCATCATAGCGGTGGCATAGCGCACGGCTTTGGCGCCCAAATCGCTTTGGAAGCCTCCCAAGCCCGTGCCAATCGAGTCGAGGACGATCGTCTTCGCCAGGTCAAGCGCTTCATCGGGGATATCCTCTAAGTGGAGGTCGAGCGTGTAATCGGTGATTTGTTCGAGCAGGGTCATACCTTTTCTCCTTTTGCGCCGGGCGACTCTCAGCCGCGCGCAGGTCGCGTAGGTCGCGTAGACACTGACCGCCGACACCGCCGGTCAGCCGCCCCTACATATCGGTTAGCAGGCTCGTAATTGTATCAATCATAAAGTTTACCTCATCCGTGGTCAGTTCGGGTGTGACTGGCAGATTGACATATCGGCGCGCGAGCATATCGGTCATTGGCAGTTTGTCAGCGCCACGCAGCCCGCTTGCGTAAACCGAGTAACGGTGGATGGGCGGGGCGTAATGGATGACGGCTTCTATGCCGGCATCGCGCAGCGCCTTGTGCAGCGCCTGTTGGCAGTCAACAGTAATGGCGTATGAGCGGAATGTAGGCGCGGATTCGGGGCGGAAACGCGGCCTGCGGGCTGGCGTATCAGCCAAGCCCGCTTCCAGTGCCTGGCCGATGGCTTGGCGTTTCGCCGTCCACGCGCTCAGGTGGGGCAGCTTATGCAGGACGAGCGCCGCTTGCAAGCCATCAAGCGGGACGTTGTAGCCTTCGGCGATATAGTCTTGATAGCCATCTGGCATGTCACCGGTGGGGTGACGCGCAGGGTCGCCTGGAGACTGACCCGCCGACGCCGCCACGTCAGCGTGACCGTAACTGGCGAGCAGGCGCAGCTTGTCATAAATGACGTCGTCATCAGTGACGACCATGGCGCCATTGCCAGCGCTGCCGAGCGGTTTGAAGGGCGCGAAGCTGAACATCGTGACATCGGCGAAGGCGCCGACGGAAAAGCCGTGATCCTGGGCGCCGGTTGCAAGCGCCGCGTCCTCGACGATTTTCAGTCCATGCCGATCGGCGAGGGGGCGCAGTGCCTTGACGTTCGCCGGGTGACCATGCAGATCGACCGGGAGGATGGCGCGGGTGCGGGGGGTTATCAACGATTTGACAAAGGCGGGATCGATAGTGTAGTCGCTTTCAAGCACATCGCAAAGCACCGGTGTGGCGCCGCATTGGCTGATGGCGCCGGTGGTGGATATATCGGAGTTGGCGACGCTGATCACTTCGTCGCCCGGGCCAATATCACAAGCGCGCAGAGCGAGGAAGAGACCGATAGTGCCAGAATGGACGGCGACGGCGTGGCGCGCGTTTACTTCAGCGGCGAAGGCGGATTCCAGCTTGGCGCGTATCTCGTAACTTGCGCGATAGTCGCCAAATAATAGTGGCTCGAGCGCGCCGATAATTTCGTCGCGCATTTGCCGATGGGTCTCGTTCACGCGCGAGCGCGGGATGCGGAAAACCCCCACCCTAAATCCCTCCCCCATAGAGAGGGAGGGACTTTGTGCCACACGCGCAGTATTGCTGACGTGGCGCTGTCCTGCCCTGCAGTTTCAAATTTGCTGCGGAGTTCAACGGGTTCATGCGCGGCCGCGGACGTTGGGGTCAAGGAAGTCTCGCAGCCAATCGCCAAGGAAGACGACGCCGAGCACGGTGATGGTGATGGCGATGCCGGGGTAGAGCGTCATCCACCAGGCGCTGTTAATGTATTGGCGGCCATCGGAGAGCATCAAGCCCCAGGTCACGGTGGGCGGCTTGACGCCCAATCCAAGAAAGCTTAGTGAAGACTCTGCCAGGATGGTCACACCGACTTGTACCGCCGCCAGCACGATGGCGGAGGCGACGACATTGGGCAAAATGTGCAGGAACATGACTTTTAGGCGGCTCTGCCCGAGGGCGTAGGCGGCCATGACATAATCCATTTCACGCACTTTGAGCACCTCGCCGCGGATGACGCGGGCGTAAGTGATCCAGCCGGTGAATCCGAGGATGAGAATCAAAGTGGATAAGCCAGCGCCGACGACGCCGGATATAGCGATGACCAGAATGATGAAGGGGATGGAGAGCAAGCCGTCGACAATGCGCATAAGAACGCTGTCGAGGATGCCGCCAATGAAGCCGCTGATGAGACCGTAGATGACGCCGATAGTACCTGATATGAGGACGGACACGACGCCGACGAGCACGGAAACACGGCTGCCGGCGATGATTCGGCTGAGGATATCGCGACCCAGTTGGTCGTTGCCGAGCGAATAGACGTTGCCGCTTGGGTCAACAAAACCCGGTGGTTTGAAGCGGGAGCGGATATTCCGGTTCAAGGGATCGTGCGGCGAGACCAGGGGACCAAAAATAGCTAATAGCACGACGACGGAGACGATCAGGCTGCCAGCGACGCCGACCGGACTCTTAAACAGGATGGACAGAACTTGCAGCGGCGCGCTGCGGCGTGGCGGCATAGCGGCAATGGCGAAATTATTGGCTTGCTGATCGCGCGGCTTGTCAACGGTCATGGTTTATTGGAACTTGATGCGCGGGTCGAGGATGATATAGATGACATCAATGGCGTAGTTGATCAGGATAAAGGACAAAGCAAAGAATAATAGACCGGCTTGCACGACAGTATTATCGCGCACGCTGATCGAGTCGATCATGAGTCTTCCCAAGCCGGGCCAGGAAAAGACGCTCTCAACCACGACGGAGCCGCCCAGCAGCCAGCCGAGCTGCAAACCAAAAACGGTGACGATAGGAATGAGGGCGTTGCGCAGGGCGTGGCGAATGATAACAGTCTTTTGCATCAAGCCTTTGCTGCGCGCGGTGCGGACGTAATCCTGATTGAGCACTTCCAGCATGGCCGAGCGGGTCATGCGAGAAAGGCGGGCGGCCATGCCAACGCCGAGCGTGGCCGAGGGCAGGATAAGGGCTTTAGGTTCCTGGGCGCCAAAGACCGGCAGCAAACCTAAATGAACCGAAAAGACGATTATCAGCATGAGCCCAAGCCAAAAGCTGGGCATTGCCGTGCCCAAAGATGACAGTGAGGTGATGATCAAGTCAATGAAACTGTTGCGCTTGAGGGCGGAAAGGATGCCGAGGGGTACAGCGATGGTCAAGCCGATGGCGGCGGCGGCGGCGGCCAGCATCCAGGAATAGCCCAGGCGCTCAAAGACGAGCTCCATGGCGGGACGTTTGGCAAGATAAGAGGTGCCGAAATTGCCGGTGATCGCTTTGGTGACGAAGTTGAGATATTGCTCGCCAATTGGTCGATCGAAGCCCCAAAACTTGCGCATTTGCTCGATTTGCTCTTCGCTGAAGAAATCGGGCGCTACGACCAGGATGGGGTCGCCGCTGAGGCGCAGGATGAAGAAGACGACCACGGATACGATGAACATGGTCACGACCAACTGCACCATTCGGCTGATGAAAAATCCGCGCATGGTTGCTCCGCTGCCCCCACCCTAAATCCCTCCCCCATAAAGAGGGAGGGACTTCAATGCAGTCGCCCTCGCATTTCATCCCCTTCCCTCATTTTGGGGGAAGGGGACCGAGGGGATGGGGGCTTACATATCCGCGTGCGCAAGGCCGCGGAAGATCATCCAGCCGTCGGCGCGTGGCGAGAAGTCGAACTCGGCCGTATTCAGCGCCATGACATTGGTGATCTCGAAGACGGTCACCGTCTGCGAGTAGTCGATGTAGTGTTCCCACCACTGTTCCCAGAGATCGAGCCGTTCTTCCATGTCAATAGTCACCTGGATCGCGTCCGCAACCTCGTCCCATTCCTCGACGCAAATGGCGTCATTGGCTGAAGACCAGTCGCACTGGTAGAAGAGGGGCAGCAGGGCGGGACCGCAGCCCAGCGCCGCCAACATCATTTCGCGATTGTTGCCGCTGCGCTGAACCTCGACAGCAAATGCGGACGCGTCGCGAACGGTCAGATCAACTGTGAAACCGACTTCCTCGAGCAGGGCGGCGGCGACTTCGGAGACTTCCTTTGCGGCGCCCCCGCGCCCAACGGCGGGCGAATCCATGTAGATGGTGGGACCTTCGCCCTCGGCATAACCGGCGGCCGCCAGATATTCGCGCGCCAAATCGGGATCGTACCATTCGGCGATGACATCCGGGTCGGCGTATTTATCGGCGAAACCTTCCGGATAGTAGGAGCAAACGCGCGCCAGGCGTGGCTCGGCAGCGCCGTGCACTTCCGCCAGCAGGTGGCGATCGAGCGCGTGGGAGATGGCTTTACGCACGTTGACATCGAGCGTGGCTGGCTCATAGCCGGGATAAGTCTCAGCCATGGCGCCGCCCTCGGTGCTGGAGCGAGCGTAATAGTGGTACATGACGTTCGCGCTGCCATAGAGCAGGCTGATGCCGTCGGCGGCTTCGAGGTTTTCGCGGTCGGGCACGGGCACGCCGGTCATCATGTCAATTTGACCCGCGAGCAGCGCGGCGACCTGCGCCGATGGCTCGGGTATGACCTGGAAGACGACGCGGTCGACTTCGGGTCTTCCGCTGTGATAATCGTCCCAAGCCTCGAAGACATAGCGATCGTTCTCGCTGAATTCGACCAAGGTGTATGGGCCGGAGCCGACCGGGTTGCGGTTAAACTCTTCCTGGCCAACTTCTTCGAAGTACGCGGGCGGGATCAACTCACAGCCGTTGTAGCTGACGTCATATTCGAAATAGGCGTGAGGCTGCTCGGTGGTGATATCGACCGTGAGGTCATCAACGACGATGACTTCTTTGACGAATGCCCATTGCTGGTAAAGCGGGATATCGCCAATGGGGTGGCGGACGCGGTCGATATTCCATTTGATGGCTTCAGCGTTGACCGGCTCGCCATTGTGGAAGGTGTTGCCTTCGCGCAGGTGGAAACGCCAGGTGGTGTCGTCGACGGCTTCCCAGCTGTGCGCCGCTTCCGCATCGTAGCCGTCGCCATCGGCGGCGCGCCCGATCAGGCAGTCGTAATACAGTCTCAGCATCCAGTGGGTGGAGCCGTACCAGTGCGAGTGGGCGTCCATCGGGCGGATGGGCCCGCTATGGGCGAAGACGAATTCGGACATGTCGTCCTGCGCCGTCGCCGGAACAATGGCCAAGGCGCCGATCAAGGCGACGAGGCTGACGAGTAGTAATAGTCTTGCTGTTTTCACGGTTGTCTCCTTCTGTGTTTGCGTGAAAAGATATTAACAGACGATTCCTGCGCGCTTATTGGCGATAGCTACCTCCTTATTCCTCATTCCCTTGTGGATTCTCGCTAAACACTTCACTGCAGGGCGGCGTAGTAAGCGAGCTTGTCCTCATCAATTGCGACGCCCAAACCCGGTCCAGGCGGCGGCGGCAGGATCTGGCCATTGGGTTGGTAGGGCTCGGCCAGGATGGTATCAGTCATATCAGAGAAACCGGCGGGCCATTTTGCGATCGGCGTGGCTGCGGCGAGATGGGCGGCGGCGGCGGCAATGATATCGAAATAAGGCGCGACCGAGATCTCCAAGCCGGCGGCTTCGGCGATGGCTGACATGCGCTGGCAAGGCAGCAAACCGCCGTAACGATGAATCTTGTAATGTAGGACATGCGCCGCTCGTTCCCTGGCGATCTCGTAGACGCTGCGCGGTCCGCCGCCGGTTGATTCGTCGGCTTGCATGGGCGTCTCCAGGCGCGCCGCCAGATGAGCCATCTCATCAAGATAGCGCACCGGCTGCTCAAACAGGGCGACGCCGCCCTGCCGTTCCAATTGCGTCAGCGCCTGCACCGCATCGCCGAGAGTATACCCGGTATTGCCGTCAAGCTGAAACCGAATTTCGTCGCCGACCAGATCGCGCAGTTGTGAATACCAGGCGATGTCTTCATCGACGGTGAAGCCGATCTTGGTTTTGAACCAGGTCCAGCCGTCTTTCGCAGTCATTTCCTGAATGCGGGCGGCCATCGCTTTCGGTTCTTCGCGCTCGACGAAGCCGTGGCAGACGGCGCCGGGCATGCAAGCGCCGCCGAGCAATTGGCTGACCGGCAAACCAAGGGCTTTTCCCTTGATATCCCAGAGAGCGAAGTCTAAGGCTGTTCGCGCATTGACTGCGGCGCGGTGGGCTTGAAACATGCGCTGATGCGCCCCTTCAATGTTGAAGGGATCCGCGCCCAGCAGCGCCGGCGCGAGCAGATCGTCAATGTGGTGCTTGATTGTCTCCACCGTATCACCGCCCCATGCGCCGGGCGAGACCGTCTGCCCGATGCCGGTGACGCCGTCGTCGGTCCGCACTTGCGCGACCACGGTATTGGTCGAGGTGGAGACGCCATAAGCGGTCGCCAAGTCGCGGCTGCGCGAGATTCTGACGATTGTTGAGCTGATGTTAGTGATTTTCATGGTATTCCAACCCCATCCCCCGGCCCCTTCCCCAGCGAGCTAGGGAAGGGGAGAACCGGGCAAAGCCCTAACAGGCGGGCGCTAAGCCTGGTCATTTAAGCGCCATTTCAGGCTGCGGCACGGTGAGCTGCACGAGCTCGCCAATATGGGGGAGATGTTCAAGCAGGCTGCATCGGTCGAGGATCTTGGCGATTTGTTCAGGCGGCAGCATCTCACCGACCAGGTAACGGAACTTATCTTCGAATTCGGCGTCGGTCAGCATGTTCTCCGGCTCGCCTTTGGCGTATTCGACCCGCCCTTTGTAAAGCGCTCCATCGGCGGTGGTGACGCGCACTTCGCAGCCGTTGGTCAAGGGATGGCCCGCCTGGATTTTTTCGTCCAAGCCGACTTTAACCAATTGGCGCAGACGTTTCTGTTCCGGATCGTCATAAGTTTCGATGTCTTCGCGGAACCAGTTGCCGCGCGTCAAGATGACCGAGACGGTAACCGGCAGACTGAAGCCGGCTTGACCGACCGCCTTCGGCTCGTAGTTGACGCGGAATGCCGGTGTGATCGCTTCGAGATAGGTGTCGACTTCAATCGCGGTGATCGCGTCCAGATCGGGCGCGCCGGATTTGAGCAGGTCCTGCGTGGCGTCGACGCAGGAATGGACATGGCGGCAGCCGGCATGTGGCTTGAAGCCGGTGCGCGCCAGCGCCTCGCCATCGAGGGCTTTGAGAAAGGCCGGATCGTAACCGGGTCCGAAGGCGTGGAAATAACCATATTCGCCATCAAGCGCGCCGGGCGGTCCTCGAAAGCCGAATTCAGCCATCTTGGCGGCGTGGATGCCATTGCGCGCGCCATAGCCGGCAAGCAGGTCTTTTGTGTCGCAGCTGCCGGCATCCCAGACGTATTGCTCGGTGCCGCAAGCCATATCCATCGCCAGCGCCAGCGCGTGGGTCGTCTTCTCGGCGGATAATCCCAGCGCTTTGGCGGCGGTCGCCGCGCTGCCCAGCGTGCCGGCTTGGCTCTTGTGGTCGAGCCCGCGTTCGCGCTGCCAGCTGTCGACAGCGGAATGCACCATGTCCATCACATCGTAGCCGACCGCCAACGCGAGGATGTATTGCTCGCCGGAGAGACCCAGGTAAGCGCCCAGCGTGAGCGCGACCGGCGCCAATTGCGAGGCGACGTGGCCCGCGGTACGGTGCGAATCGTCCATGCCGAGGAATTTACCCATTGTGGCGTTTGCCCAGGCGGCGCCCTCGACTGTGCTGCGCCGTCCATCGCCGACGATTGTGGCATCGTCGCCGGGCAGGATCTGGGCGGCATAATCCGCGGCGAGCGCGCCGAGCTCGGTCTGATAGCCGCCGAGCATGGTGCCGATGAAGTCAAGCGTGACCTGGCGGGCGCGGGTGATAGCGAGGTCACTGAGGTCGTCGTATCGGCGTTCAGCGACAAATTCGCCAACGATTGAGACGGCTGTTTGATTGGACATGGTGATGCTCCTTATGCGCGCGACCCACTGGGTCGCCCCTCATTTCCCGGTTGTGGCGGGCGGGCGACCCGGTGGGCAGCCCCCTACAGTTTGCGTTCTGTCGGGCGACCTGACAGGTCGCCCCTACACATCTCGTCTATAGTGGCTGGTCTAAGTCTCCAACTGCATGTAGTAGCGGTCGGCATGGTGTGGCGACAGGCGTACGGCGCCCTCTGGCGTAACCAGGAAGTTATCCGAGATCAGGAAGCCGCGGTCGTTCTCCAGCACCGTGCCCGGGTGGTAAGAGAGTACCATATTTGGCTGCAGAACGAAATCAGGCGCGCCCATCGAGTTGGGCCCATCGCTTCCATCCAGCCCGGTGCTGTGGCAATCGGGCGTATGCTTGCCATCGACCGGGAAGCCGCGATCGCGCAGCGCTTTGTCGTTGGCATCGGAGATATCGCGGAAGGTATTGCCCGCTTTGGCCAGGGCTGACGATGCTTCGACGGCTGCCAGGTAACCATCGAGCAGCGCCTGCACGTCGTTGGGCAGCGGATCGAAGGAGAAGACGGTGGTCAACTCCAGCCAGTAGCCGTAGGGCGATTCGTAGACGATTTCGAAATTGATGATGTCGTCTCGTCCCATTCGCAAGTCTTTAGGCGTGGGCACGGTATAGGGTGTGCCGTCGATGGCGAGTTTGGTCCGCCCCCAGAAAGCGCCGAAGGATTTGATGTAACCTTCGACGGCGGCGCAGGCGTCCCAATAGCGGGCGCCGACGGCGGCGACATCTTTGAAGACATCCATCGCGGAATCAAGAATAGCGCCGTTCTGCTGGATGGCTTCCAACTCGAAAGGCGATTTTATCTGACGGATCTCGTTGAATTCGTTGGTCACCTCGACCAATTCGTAGCCTTCGAGCTCCTTGACAAAAGCCTGATAGGTGCCGAGTCCCATCAGCTTGCTCATATTGACCATACCGATGCGCTTGCTGCCGGTGGCGTATTCTTTGGCGTTATCGGCGGTGGCGGTGACGATGTCTTCGTAGGGCGATAGCACGCGCTCGGGCAGGGTGGTGGTTTCGTTGCGGCTCCAGACGGCTTGGTAGGAACTCCAGACTTGCAGCCAGGGGTAGGGGTCATCGGCTCCCAGAACAGCGTAGGCGACGCCGCCCCAGAGGTGGGCGTGCGTCAGGTAGCGGATGGCGCCCATGCCACCGGGCATCGCTTGGCCGGTGATGATCATGACATCGAGGTCCATGCCCTTCATCATCGCTTGCACACGCTTGACGCGGCGGGCAGTGTCTCGTTTCAGGGCATCGTGGGTTAGCATGGTTTTCTTCTCCTTACAGTTCGTATTCGTATGGTTGATTAAATTGAAACTCCGTGCCGATGCCGCGCGCGATCGCCTTGTCATAGAGGCGTCTGGCGACGGCAATGTCTTCAATGCCGGTGCCGCCGGATAAGAAGAGCGTCCAGCGTGTGTCGCGTTCGCGTGCCGGGATACTGCCGGCGGCCAATGCCCCCAAGTCGCCGACGACATGCGATTGGTCGATGACTCCCGCTTCAAGCGGCATGATGATCTCGCCTTCTTCCGCCCAACCCTGCTGCATCTCGTCGACGAAGACGCGGCTGTTGACGACTGTATATTCGTCCGCCTCGCGCACCCAAGGATAATGCGCGCCCATCGCATTGATATGCAGCGGCTTATCGGGCAGAGAGGCGCCTGCGAAAACGGGCTCTGGCGAAGTAGTGATTGTAGTGACGATATCGGCGTCGGCAAGGGCTGCGGCCGGCGAGTCTACGGGAATAACGTCGATTTTCAATTCGCCGGACATCCGCTGGCAGAAAGCGCGGCGCTTGCCCGCGTCGCGGCTGTAGGCTTGGACGCGCTTGATCTCCGCCACTTCTGTCAAGGCGTAGAGCTGCGAGCGGGCGTGACGTCCTGCGCCGAAGAGCGCCAAGGTTGAGCTATCGGGCGGGGCGAGATAGCGGGCTGCCAAGGCGGATACGGCGGCGGTTTTGAGCCAATCGAAGTAGAGAACCTCCATAACGGCGGCGAGCGCGCCCGTATCGGTGTCGAAGAGGAAGAGAAGCGTTTCGAGGCCAGTTGGCAAGCCAGCGGTATAGGCATTCAAGCCCGCGCCTCCGAGGCCCGGCAAGAGCGCGCCTTTGAATTTGAAGGAGGCTTTGCTGCCGGCTGGCAGATGACCGCCGCGATGACTATCGGCTCTGTCTCCTTTGATCCACAGGTTCTCACGCGGGAAGGCGGCGCCAATGCCATTGCCGTATTGGCGATAGCCGGCTTCGACGGCGTCGATGTATTCGGAGATATCCATCAGTCCGCGGATCTGGTGATTCTGCAGCAGCAGTACCATGCGGAGCGGTCTCCTACAAGTCCAGCAAGGGCGAGCGGGTCGCCACCATGAAAGCGCAAGTGGCGGCGACGCAAACGCCGCCGGCGATGTAAACGATAGAGATTCCGGAGACTTCGGCGATGGTGCCGCCGATCAAGGTTGTCAAGGGGATCAAGCCCCAGACCATGCCCCAGAGGCTCATCATGCGGCCGCGCATATCGTCGGGCATCGCAGTCAATAGCAGGGCGTTGATGACGGTCAGGAATAAGCCGGAAAAGACGCCGACGATGAAGATGATGACAAGAGCGATGGTCGGGTCGCTCATGAATGCGAAGAGTATTAAGCCCAGGCCGAAGAGGCCGGAAAAGAGCAGTATCGCTTTGCCCTTGGGATAAACATCGGGGATGATGGCGATAGCGAAGCCGGAAACCGCCGAGCCCAAGCTGGCGCTGCCCACCAGCAGACCAAGCAATGCTGGACCCTCTTGAAGCGCCTCGCGGACGAAGACGGGCATGAGTTTCTGGTAGGGCATGCCCATCGGCACGAAGACAAGCGCCAGCAGGGTCAAGGCGAATAGCGCCTTATTGCCCCGCAGGTATTGTAAGACGACCTTCAGCCCGCCCAAGATGCCATTCTGTTCTTTTGGTTTGCGCTTGGGGCGCGGAAGGAAATGCGTCGCTTTGAGATAGATAGCAGCGCCGGCGGCATAGAGCGCGGCTTGCACGGTTAATGTTGTGGCGATATCGGTGAGATCGAGCAGGAAGCCGGCGATGACGGGACCGAAGAAACCCATTAGACGGGTGCCGGAATAACTCAGCGTGACGCCATTGAAAGCCATGTCATCGGGCAGCAGATTGGGCAGCAGCGCCATGCGCGATGGCGCGTAGAAGGAGAAGGTCGCGCCCAGGATCAGCGATGTCGCCAGGATTTGAAGCGGCGTCGTTTCGCCCGTGGCTGCCACCAATGCCAGGGCGGCTGAAGCCAGGAAAGCGACCGCCAGCGACCATTGCACGACCCA
Source organism: Chloroflexota bacterium (assembly GCA_028875185.1). Taxonomy (GTDB): domain Bacteria; phylum Chloroflexota; class Anaerolineae; order Aggregatilineales; family Phototrophicaceae; genus UBA6055. The sequence continues at coordinate 42,218 of JAPPFH010000080.1, forward strand.
TTGCCGCTTCACCCGGTCGGCAACGACGCCGGCAATCGGCGCGACTGCCAGCAGCGGGAGTCCATAGGCGAAAGCGACTAGACCGACCTGGAAGGGCGAGCCGGTCACATCGAGCATGTGCCAGCCGAGGGCGACAGCCTGCAGCAGGTAAGTGATATGCACCAGCACATTGGCCAGCCAATACCAGCGGTAGACACCGATGCGGAAGCTGCTGCGGTTCCAGATGGCGAGGATCATTGAGTGAGTCGCCCGATATGGCTGCGGGCGACCCAATGGGGCGCGTAGACACCGCCCGCCGGTCGCCCTACAAGTCTACTTTCGTGGACGTGTTTCACTTAGCCAATCTCGATTTCCTCGACCAGATCGCCGATGATAGCGAGGATTTCATCTTCGGGCGCGACTGGCCAGGAGGCGCCAGCATGGACCATAATGCCGTCGCGCGGCGCCTTGATCCGCTCGATCGTCTCGCCCGAGAAGGGATGCCGCACATAACCGAGCACATCGCCCGCATTTACTGCTTGACCGCGCAGGCTCTTGTCCATAAAGGTAAAGCCGCGCTCGCCAGTTGGCGTTATCAGCGAGTGCTCGCGGATGACGGCGACGCTATCGACATCGGATTCGGGGTCGCCGCCGAGCATGCCCAGGTGGCGCATAGCGTTGAGCACGGCATTGCGGATTCGTCCCAGGTCTTGATCGCGATAATCGCGTAAGCCGGGACCGCCACCGATGAACGCTACCACCGTCGCTTTGCCAGCGCTTGCCGCGGCCTGCGCCATCGAGTCATAGCGGTCCTTGCCGATGACGACCTGCGGCAGCCCCAGCGCAATCGCCAGCGCTTTCGAACGGTCGACATCGCCCGCGTCAATGACGCCGGCGAAGTGGTGATAGCTCCATTGCGAGCCGGTGCGGATATCGAGCAGGGCGTCGGCATTGGCGATCGCCGCCTGATAGTAGGCGTCGACCAACTGCTCGCTGACGCTGCCCTTGGCATCGCCGCGGCCAACTTGATTCAGATGCTTGTCGTCATAGATGCTGTTGACGCGCGCGAATTCAAAGCCGGAGGTATTCATCAGCGGCGCCAGGATTAGCGTACCGCTGACATCAGCCGGATCGAGCTCGTTCACGACATGTGGCAAGATCAGCGAAGGTTCAATTTCGAGCCCGCTGGCGCCGGCTTGAACGACGAGGGTCGGTCCGTCCTCGGCGCCGTTGACGATATGCAGCGGGATATGGACGGGGAAGCGCCCGTGAGTTTCGCCGGTTTTGAAGAAGCCGTAGGCTTTTTCGCCGGGCGCCGCTTCTATATTTCCGAGTTTCATGTGATTGGTTTCTCCTTTGTGGCGGGCGACCCGGTGGGTAGCCCCTACAGATTTCGTGTTGTGCGGGCGACCCAATGGGTAGCCCCTACAGATTTCGTGTTGTGCCGGCGACCCAGTGGGTAGCCCCTACAGATTTGGCGATATCGCTCCTGCGTGTTAATCAAACGAGACAGACATGTCCAGCGTGCGGCGGTCTTCGACGCGGTCGATATTGCCGAGGATGCCGATCGAAGTGGCGCCGACGGTAGGCCATTCCTGGCCGCTGGGGATGACAATGCCGTCTTTAGGCGTTGGCATCGCAGCCAGCAGCTCGCCGGTATAGGGATCGACCAAGCGGCCGTAGACATCGCCTTCTTTGAGTTCGTCTTTGAATTTGGCGTCGCGGATGAACAGACCATCCACAGCCGGTTTCCAGATGACGACGCCGGCTTCGTAGACGGTGCAGAGCGGACCATCAGACTCGAGCTCGCCGTCTGCCATGCCCATCGCTTTCAGGATGTTCCAGATGCCACGATTGGCATCGCGCACATTATCTTCGCCATTATGGTGCCAGCCGGTGCCGCCGCCGAATTCGAGCGTGATCTGCAGCGTATCGACTTCCTCAATAGCGACTTTGGAGGCGCCGCTGCCGAAAGTGCCGGGCGGAAAGAAAGCCGCTTGATCGAGACCGAAGGCGACCACCAGTTTGCGCCGCCGCTGCTCCATGACGGTGAGGTTGTTCGGGTCGTCTTCGTTGGTGAACAAGACGTAGCGTTCGTATGCGGTGCGGGCGCCGGCGTGGAAATCGATCAGCACATCGGCTTGGGCGATGCATTCGTTGAAATAGATATAGGCAGTCTGATCGGAGACGCTGCCGTCTTTCTTGCCGGGAAAGAGGCGGCTGATATCCTTTTCGTCGACCAGGGAGCCGCGCGTGCCCATTTCGAAGCCGGCGCGGTTGACGACGGGTACCGCGATCACATTGCCGCGGATGGCGCTCGGGTCGGCTTGCGCCACGAAATCGAGGATGGCGATGGAGCCGATGATTTCGGCGCCGTGGATCGCGCCTTGCAGCATGAGCGTCGGGCCCGGCTCGGCGCCGGCGATGAGGTGGACGGGGATATCCACCCGCATGCCCGAGCGCGATTGCGCCGTCTCGAGGTAGCCGAAGGTCTTTTCTCCGGGTTTGGCCGATAGGTTGCCTACTTGTAACATAGCGCTTCTCCTTTGCGGTTTTTCGATTGTGCGCGGGGCGACATGATATGTCGCCCCTACAGATTCGGTTTTTCCTGCAGGCGAGCCAAGGCTCGCCCCTACAGTTTCGACTCGGTTGCGGGTGACCCAATTTCCGCTGCTAGACCTCCCCTCCCTGAAGCTTCGGGGAGGGGCCGGGGGTGGGGTTGGCTGCCACAGCGTACGTGCCCAGATGCTTTCGGAACCAGCCGAGAATGCGGTGATGGCGCTCGATGCGGTTGCCGGGGCGCCCGCCGCGCGAGAGGCCATGATCTTCGCCTTCAAAGATTACCAACTCAACCGGTTTTCCGCGCCAGCGCAGGGCGGCGAACATCTGCTCGGCTTGCTCAAGGGCGCAGCGATGATCTTCGTCGCTATGGATGATTAGCAGCGGGGTATTGACATTGTCGATGTAGGCGACGGGCGATTGCGCCCAGCTGCTCGCCAAATCAAGCCAGGGATCGGTACGGGTCTCGCCGCCGGTGCATTCAGGACCGATATCCGAGGTGCCGAAAAAGCTGATCTGATTGACGATAGAGCGTTGGGTGACAGCCGCGGCGAAGCGATCGGTATGGCCCACGACCCAATTGGTCATAAAGCCGCCGCAACTGCCGCCGGTGACGCCCATTCTAGCGCCATCGATGTAGGGGCGCGCGACCAGCTCATCGACGCCGAGCATGATTTCATCGTATTCAGCGCCGCCTTGATCGCCCTCGCTGGCTTTGGTCCAAGCTTGGCCGTAACCGGCAGTGGTGCCGCGCTGGTTGAAATAGGCTACCGTGTAACCGGCGTTGGCGTAGACCTGAAATTCGTGATTGAAGTCCCAGCCAAACATCGAGCAATGCACGTATTGAATGTGGGGGTAGGCTTTACCCGCCTCAAAGTTGATCGGTTTGATGAGCCAGGCATGGACTTTTGCCCCATCGACGCCATCGTACCAGTAGCTTTCCGGCGTCGACAGTTCATGATCGCGCAGCCAGGGATTGAGATTGGTCAGCTTCTTTGATTCGCCACTCCGCCAAATATAAAGATCGCCGGGGTTCGCGGGGTTGGCTTGGCCGAAAGCGGTGATGCCGCCAACTGCGGGGCTGTATTCAAAGGTGATGCTGTCGCCGCTGACGAGGCGTTCGTATTCGCCATCGGTGTTGATGCGGAAGAGATTGGCCGCGCCCTGTTCAGTAAGCAAGAAGTAGATCCACTCATCGCCGGGCGCCCATTTCATGGTGACGTTGGACAGGCTGACGCGCTGATCGGCGACCGAATAATTGCCCACCTCTTCATCGATATCGGCGCCCAGCTTCCAGGCATTGCGGGCGGCGACATCGGCCAAGTGGGGCTGCCAGAAGTTGCGGCGATTGACCGGCGGCGGTTTGTTGTGGCCCGCGAAGGCGATGTATCGGTCGCCCGCTCCCCAGACCGGGCTGGCGGCAGTGCCCTGCCAATCGGGGATGAGCAGTTCTGGCTCGCCGGAGGGGTAATCGCAGGTGAGGATCTGGCCATAACCGAGCGGCGTATTCTGTTCGCGCGCCATGCCGATGAAGGCGAGCCGCGCCCCGTTGTTGCTCCAGCTCGGCTCCGAGTAGTCGCATTCGCTGTGCGTAACTTGGGCGAAGTCACCCGTCTCCAGCTCGAGCACCCAGATCTGCTTGAATTTGTCGTGCACCCAGCCGACGCCATCCTGCTTGTAGCGCAGCCGGCGTACGACCTTAATGGAGGGCTTGGGGATGCCGGGAACGGGTCCGCGGTCATCGGCGGCGCGCATCGGCGTCCAGCGAACGCCGACCAATTTCGAGCCGTCAGCCGACCAATCGAGGCCAGACATGGGAATGCCGTCAGTTGCGTAAGTCGCTTCGAAATCGTCATCAATCTCGATCACGCGGATGGAATCGCCATCGGCGTCGCTATGCGCGTAGGCGAGGCGGCTGCTGTCGCGGCTCCAGGCAATGGACGAGACCTGACAGTCGCCATCGGTGAGGCGGCTGGCGCGGTCGCTGGGCAGGTCATGCAAGTAGAGATGGGAGACGTAGCCGTTCGATGGCCCGTGCGGGCGGCGGACGGTGTATGCGATTTGCGAGGCATCGGGGGCGATGGCCAGTTCAGCCAGCCAACTGAACTTCATCAGGTCTTCGGGGATTAGCCCGCGCCGCCGGTTGACGCTTGCGTTATTGCCATGATTCATAAAACTGTCCTCGGAAAATCCGATTTATTTCGCAGCGAATATTCTAGCGATTGAAGGGCTATAACTCAAATTCTGCCTCGCCTGGGTGTGGTGAATGTGTTGATATATCCCTCGTTTCCCCCACCCTAAATCCCTCCC
>JAPPFH010000132.1 GCA_028875185.1 Chloroflexota bacterium
AGGGATTTAGGGTGGGGGAAACGAGGGATATATCAACACATTCACCACTCCCACATTTCGCAGCGAAATTCACCCGAGCGTAATACGATTCATTGACCTGCAATAGGCTTTGGCGAATGGTCGCCGCCCAATAATTCGCGCTCGCGTCTGGCAAGATCCCTGCAGCCGCTAGTGGTCGCGCCCCAGTCTTTCGCCATTGCCTATCGCCGCCATCCTGTCTAGTATCATGCCAGATAATGAACAATAGGGAGCCGACCAAAGCCAATGGAAACGATTGATTTGAGAAGCGATACGGTTTCGCATCCAACGCCGGCGATGCGCGAAGCAATGGCGGATGCGGCGGTCGGCGACGATGTCTATCGCGACGATCCGACAGTCAACCAGCTTGAGGCGGATGCGGCTGCCAAGTTGGGCAAGGAGGCGGCAGTTTTCGTCACAAGCGGGACGCAGGGCAATCTCTGCGCCTTGCTCGCCCATTGCCAGCGCGGCGAAGCCATAATCATCGGCGATACATCACATATATTTGTAAACGAGCAGGGCGGGATGGCGCAAATTGGCGGCCTCATTCCTCACACAGTTCCAGTACAGGCTGACGCCACACTGCGGATTGGCGATTTGGAAGAGGCAATTTATCCGGATGACGAGCACAAACCGGTCACGCGCTTGGTGGCGCTCGAAAATACGCACAATGTGGCGGGTGGCATGCCGCTATCGGCTGAATACACTGCCGAGGTCGGGGAGTTTGCCCGCCGCAATGGATTGATCCTGCATATTGATGGCGCTCGCATTTTCAACGCGGCTGCCGCTTTCGGCGTTGATGTCAAGGCTTTGGTAGCGGATGCTGATTCGGTGACGTTCTGCCTGTCGAAGGGGCTGTGCGCGCCTGTGGGCTCAGTGCTGGCGGGCAGTCACGAATTTATTCGGCGGGCGCGCCGGGCGCGTAAGGTTTTGGGCGGCAGTCTGCGTCAAGCCGGCGTCCTCGCGGCGGCCGGATTGATCGCGCTGCACGATATGACAGATCGCCTGGCTGACGATCACCGCAATGCTCAACTGCTAGCCGAGGGCTTGAGCGAAATACCGCGCTTGCGCATTCATAGCCAGAATACGAACTTCGTAGTGTTTTCGCTGGCGCCCAATAACGAAATTGCGCTCGATGAGTTTGTCCGCAAATTGCGCGGTGAATATAATATATTTGTGTCGCCATACTCCCAGGAAAAAGGTGTCATTCGCTTGCGTACCCATTATTGGATTGATCGACCGGCAATCGCCAAAATTGTGAAGGCAGCAGGCGCCATACTCTCATGATGCCAGACGCGCCATTTGATCCGCTGGCGGGTGAGAAGGATCAAGCGGACGCCGATCGCGAGCCGGACGCGGAAGCCGCGATTTCGGACGCGCCCGAAGCGCCGAGCGATTCATCGCGTAATCGAGAGCGCGCCAATTATCGCGGCGCCAGTGATCCGCTGTTTGGATTCATCATCGCCGCTGCCTTGAGCGTCGGGCTCACACCTCTGCTTCCGGATAGCGTTGAATTGCGTTACACGCTCGCCTGGGGCGCCTTGGCCGGTGTCAGCGTCCTTTCCTGGCTGCTCGGTACGATGGAGCGAATCGGCCAGGAACGGCCAGATCACCTGGGTTGGGGCATCTTGTACGGCATACTGCTCGGCATCCCTTTTCTGGTATTTCTTAGCCAGCATGTTTTGGGACCGGCCTCCGACCGTTTGTTTCCGGGCATGTCCGCGGGGAGCCTGCTAGCCTTTCTCGTATTTGTCATGCCGCTCGCCGAGACCTTGTTCTTTCGCGGGTTGCTGCAGAGCCAGCTTATATCCTGGCTGGTGGGGCTGCTGGCGACGCTCTGGAACGTCGTGCTTTTCTTTCCCGTGATGTGGGGTTCAATAGCGGAGCATCAGGCGGTTGCGCTGGTTATCGTCATCCTCCTGTTGATGACGAATATGCTCTACGTTTACGTGCGTGATCGCAACGGGCTGGCATCCGCCTGGATTTGCCAGATCGTATGCAACCTCATCATCCTTTACCTCCCATCTCTATAAGCCTGCAGACCGCATCCCGTCCTGTAAACAAAAGACCGCGACCGAATTCGGCCGCGGCTTCCAAGTTTTGCTGAGCCTGGCAAACAGTTAATCCGCAAGATGCTCCAGCGGGTCCGGCTTTGGTGGCGGCTTTACGAAACCGGCGAAAAAGACAAAGACCAGCCCGGCGATAAAGCCGCCAATATGCGCCCAATGCGCCACGTCCGTTTCGACGCCGATCCAGCCCACTTGCTGCAGCACATCCGTCAAAAGCCAATAGCCAAGAAACAGGAATGCGGGCACATTCCACGACCAAACAAAGGGGCGGAAGAAACCGAACATCGTCTTGACTTTGGCATTGGGTCGCAGAACGAGGAACCCGCCCATGACGCCTGCTATGGCGCCGCTCGCCCCGATGACCACGCCAGTATCGGTCACCGTGCATACCGTGTTGCCGAAAGCGACATGCGCCAGGGTCGCTACTGCGCCGAATACCAAATAGGCGAGGACGAACTTGATGCTGCCCAGATAGCGCTCCACCATGCCGCCGAACAGATAAAGAAACCACATATTGCCCAGCAGATGCGCGGCGCTCGCGTGCAGGAACAGGCTGCGGAAGCCATCCAAGCCCGTCGCGGCGACGGATTGCTCGCCGATCTTGCAGACTTCGAGCCCGTAATCCTGCAGCGCGGTTTTCAAGAAACCGTCGCCCTTCGCATCAACCGAAAGCTCCCAAAGGAAGACCAGCAAGTTTACGGCGATGATGATCACCGCTGCCTTGGGAATGCTTTTATCTCGCCCGATTACCGTCACTGGAAACATCGCTCGTCCCTCGACCCCGCTTATTATTGGTACGTTATCACAGCCTGTTCGTTTCGCGCAAGCTCAGCCGGTCTCGCGCAATTTGACGCAACCTCAGTAAGCGCGCGGCGGCTTGACGAAAAATGAAAAGAGAAAAATTAGCGCCAAGCCGGTAATGAAGCCGCCGACATGGCCCCAATGCACATTGATCCGCGGCGCGACCGACCCCACTTGATTGAAGAATTGCAGGAAAAACCAATAGACGAGATAGACCCAGGCTGGTACATCGACATCGTAACCGAAGACTTTGAGTATAACGATCTTGGACTTGATGCGAGCGGTCGGAAACAGGAAGAGGAAAGCGCCAATCATGCCAGAGATGGCGCCGCTCGAGCCGACCATATACTGCGGTTCGCCACAGAGCGCGCCATCAAATAGCAGGTGGCCCAAATGCCCGCCGAAGCCAACCAGCAAATAGAAGGCGAGAAAACGCAGACGCCCGAGGTGCTCCTCGATTCGCGCGCCAAACACATAGAAGATGATGATGTTTGATGTCAGATGCACGAAACTCATATGCAAGAAGATGCTGCGCGCGCTATCAATAAGTGTTTCGGCCAGTGGCTGCCTGTGAACCGCGCAAATATCGAGGGCGTATTGCCGATAAACTTCCTCAAGCGATAAGCCGCCCAAGAATGCATAAATGAGGATGTATGAGAATGCCAGCACATTGGCGACCGTCACGAAGAAAGCGACGTAGGGTCGATAATTTGAGGTGCCAACAATCTTGTAGGGGATCACGCTGCCAATCCGCGCCAGTCTGCGTCCCCAGATTAGCATAGGCTATGGGACTAAGGCAAATTGCGGTGATACTCAAGCGGGCGCCACCGTGAGGCAGGCGGCTTCAAGCGATGCGGCAATCGATCGACTTAGCGGTCCTCAATTGGCGTCCACTTGCAGCCGCGGGGACCAACATAATTTGCCTTGGGCCGAATCAAACGGCCACCCATTTGAGCAATGACATGCGCCGTCCAGCCCGCGATCCGCGACATGGCGAAGAGCGGCGTGAACATATCGACATCAAGGTCCAGCGTATACAGAATGATTGCGCTGTAATAATCAACATTGGGATAAAGATTGCGCGAGATGAAATACTCGTCGGCGCGCGCGGTTTCCGCCAGCTTCACAGCGATATCGTACCAATTCCGCTTGCCGGAGCTTTCCGCCAAGGCTTCCGCATGACGGCGGAGAATGCCGGCGCGCGGATCATTGGATTTATAGACGCGATGCCCAATGCCCATAATGCGCCGCTTGCCCGACTTGATGTTCTTTTCGAACCAGGGCGCTACATTCTCGACCGTGCCGATTTCCAGAAACATCTTCATCGCCGCGGAATTGGCGCCGCCGTGGGAAGGTCCCTTAAGCGCGCCGATGCCGGCGACGATGGCGCTGTGCATATCCGAACCGGTTGCGGTGACGACGCGCGTCGTAAAAGTGCTGGCGTTCATGCCGTGCTCCGCCAGCAGCACCAGGTACACATTGACGGCGGCGGATGCGGTCGCGTCCGGTTCAGCGCCAGACATCATATACACGAAGTTCTCCGCCAGGCTGAGGTCGGCTCGCGGCGGAATTGGTTCCGCGCCTTTAACGATACGCATCCAGGCGGCGCAAATGGTGGTAATCTGGCCCGTCAATCGGATCGCCTTGGCTTTGGCCGCGTCTTTGTCTGTCAGATTTTCCGCATCAGCCTCGAATGCCGAGAGCATGGAGACGGCGGTCCGCAGCGCCGCCATCGCCGCTGTGTCTTTAGGCAGCGCCTTGAGCATCGCAATGACTTCAACCGGTATCGCGGCTCCGCTCGCAATCGACTGGCGCAGGCTTTCATACTCCCCACGATTTGGCAGCCGGCTATTGAATAGCAGAAACAAGACTTCTTCAAAAGCGGCGTTCTCCGCCAGGTCTTCAATTGCGTAACCGCAGTAGATCAGCTCGCCTATGCTGCCGTCAATGTAACTGGTGCTTATATCGGCTACGACGGCTTCTTCGAGCCCACCTTTATCCGCCATGAAGACATTCTCCTGCCTGAAGTTTGAGTCAGCCCCGCTAAGACGCGCCCGCCGCCGAAGGTCCGCACACCCAGCATGACGCTGGTCTCGACGCTTTTGGACAACGGGCGCTAGTATAGCACTCGCCAAGATTCGCGACAATGTTGATAACACGGGGGAGTGGTGAATTTCATTTATAGCGCGACAAACCCCCATCCCCCGGCCCCTTGCCCCCACAAGGAGGGAAGGGGAGTTTTTCAAGGAATTACGGGCTTTTGAAGTCCCTCCCTCATTTTGGGGTCGCGTAGACACTGACCCGTCGGGGAGGGATTTAGGGTGGGGGAAACGAGGGATATATCAACACATTCACCACACCCGAATAAACGGAAATGGTGAATATTGCGGATATGAGCTACCCAGTTTGACAACAATGTAGGGGC
>JAPPFH010000137.1 GCA_028875185.1 Chloroflexota bacterium
CCTTGTGGGGGCAAGGGGCCGGGGGATGGGGGTTTGTCGCGCTATCAATGAAATTAACCACAGCGACACAGAGCGCACAGAGATTTCTTGACAAGATCGGGCTGAATCCGTATCGTCAGTATTCACCACTTCCAATTCGTCAATCTATGGCGTACCGCTTCCGAAATTCGTTATAGTCAAGGTCTCAGCGACAGTTGCGGTCAACCAATTAAACCTGATAACGCTAGGAGCGAAGACGACAAAATGATCATTGACGCGCACTCACACACGCCGCAATTCCGCGGCGCCGTGCCAGCGGAACGCCAAGTCATCAATCGCGCTTGGAGACCGGACCGCGCCGTGAGCGCCGTTTACAATTGGGACGACTATATGAAGGCGCAGACGCCCGCTGACATTAGCATCGTGTTTGGCGTCGCCTGGGCGCCCGGTGACAACGCTGGCGGCGTCAGCGGCGTTGACGACTCTTCTGATCTGCCGGGAAACGTCAATGACAAGACGGCGGCTTTTGTCCAAGCCTTTCCAGAGCGCCTGATCGGCTTTATGTCTCTGCATCCGCATGACCCGCGCGCGCTTGAGGAATTGGAACGATGTCGTTGTGACTTGGGACTGCGCGGCATAAAACTGGGCGCCAATTATCAGATTTTCCATCCTTTGGAAGCGCGCGCGCTGGCGATCTATGAGCGGGCGCAGCAGGTTGGCTTGCCGGTGCTTTTTCATCAGGGCACTTCGCCGGTGCGTATGGCGCCGATACGCTTTGCCCACCCGCTGCTGATGGACGAAGTCGCCATGCGTTACCCTGATCTCAAAATCATTATGGCGCATATGGGCCATCCCTGGACGGTGGATACTGCTGTCGTCATCCGCAAGCATCCAAACGTTTACGCCGATATTTCCGGCTTGTTTTATCGCGCATTTGGCTACTACGAGGCGCTGATTAAAGCGACCGAGTGGAATGTTCTCGACAAGCTGCTCTTCGCTTCCGATTTTCCGGTCACGACTGCGGCCGAAACTTTTGACGCCTTGCACAAGGTAAATGACATCGTTGCCGGCACACCCTTTCCACGCGTCCCCGAGCGCAAACTTGAAGCCATAATCTACCGAGATTCGCTAGCGCTGCTGGGATTAAGCTGACATGAATAACGCTACTCTCTTCGAACGAGCCGCGGCGGTTACGCCGGGTGGCGTCAACTCCGGCACGCGCGGGCTTGACGCCCCTATCGTTTGGGCGCAAGCGGATGGCGCGAACCTCTACGACGCTGACGGACGGCAATATCTGGATTACCATGCGGCTTTCGGTCCTATCATCCTCGGGCACAATCATCCCGCGGTAAACCAAGCGGTCGCCCAAGCCATGACGCAGGTTGACCTTACCGGCGTCGGTACGACTGAGCTCGAGATTCGGCTGGCGGAAAAGGTGATCGAGCATGTGCCTTCCGCGGAGATGGCGCTTATTTTCGGCTCCGGCACAGAAGCCACCTATCTCGCTCAACGATTGGCGCGCGCGGTCACGAGGCGCAAAAAGCTGGTCAAATTTCAGGGCTGTTTTCATGGATGGCACGATTATCTACTAATGAACATCATCAGCGCGCCGGACAAAATCGGCCACAAGGACCCGGCCTCCGCTGGCATGCTGCCCGAAGCGATAGAGAACACAATCGTGCTCCCGTTCAATGACAGCGAGGCGCTTGAACAGTCCGTCAAGACGCAGGGCGACGATATCGCCGCCATCATTCTCGAGCCAATCCCGCACAATATCGGCTGCGTTATGCCGAAGATGGAATTCGTCGAAACATTGCGCCGCTTATGCGATCAACACGGGATCATTTTGATCTTTGATGAGGTGATCACGGGCTTCCGACACGGGCTTGGCGGCTACCAGGCGGAGCTAAGCATCTTGCCGGACTTAACGACGATGGCGAAAGCAATCGCCAACGGATATCCCTGCGCTGTGCTCGCCGGGCGGCGAGAGTTAATGATGCGCTTCTCCAGCGCTGGCGGCGATGTCTTCGTCGGCGGTACCTACAACGGACATCCGGTAGCGACATCGGCGGCGCTCGCCACAATTGCGGAACTGGAAGATGGCACGGTCCATGAACGGATATTTCGCCTGGGCGGCAAGGCGCGCCGCGGCTTGCAAGAAATCGCCGACCGCCTCGATATCGATATGACCGTCGCCGGCTACGGATCGGTATTTGTGCCCTATTTCATGAGCGGGGCGATCACAAGATACGCCGATCTGCTGCGCAACAATACCGAGGCGGACACCACGTTCCGCCGAGAAATGGTCAAGCGAGGCATCTTCATGCTGCCGCTTGCGATGAAGCGAAATCACATCTCCGCGGCGCACACGGATGCGGATATCGACCGTACTTTGAATGTGGCGGAAGATGCGCTGAAGCAAATGATCCACGAACGCGGTTTGCGCTAAGCCTGATACCGATTACAGTTTGACGACAGGCCTGGACAGACTTAGTCCATCACGATTGAGCTCGACGCCCCAGCCCGGTTTGTCGGGCAGCACGAGGCAGCCGTCACGCGGCAGCGGCTCCTCGATGAAGATGTCCCCAAAAATCGGCGCGATCCGGTCGGCGGCGGGGCTCATCATTAGGAACTCCGCCATCGGGCAATTGGTGAAGGCGTATTGCAAGTGATAAGCGTAGATGCCGGAGCCATGAGGAATAACCGGAATATCATAAGCGGCTGCCATGGCGACGATGCGCCGCGCTTCCGTCAATCCGCCGACCCAGGTCAAGTCCGGCTGCAGGATGTCGAAGCACTTGCGCGCAATCAGCTCACGATAGCCGTAGCGGGTATATTCATGTTCGCCGCCTGTGAACAAGCAGGATGATACAGAGTTTTTCAATTCGGCGCAGCCGTCATAATCGTCGGGCGGCAGGCACTCCTCCAGCCAGTAGACATCGAAAGGTTCCAACGCGCGCGCCAATTCGGCAGCGTAGGGTACGGTGAGCGCCATATAACAGTCAAACATGAGGCGGAAGTCCGCCCCGACTTGCTCTCTCGACGATTCCATCAGCGCCAGGTTAAGTTTCAAGCCTTCTACACCATCGGCGGGACCATACATGAGAGGCAGCTTGGCGCCCTGGAAGCCCATTTCCCGCGCCAGATCGGGGCGTATCGTGGTCGCGTACATGGGCAGCTTGTCTTTGGTCTTGCCACCCAGCATCGCATAGACAGGCTCATCGCGCAGTTTGCCCAGCGCATCCCAGAGCGCCAGATCAACAGCGCTAATCGCCTGAAGCGCCAATCCTTTGCGCCCGTAGGGCAAGGTCGCCCGCCACATCTGATCCCAAATGCGTTCGACATTGTACGGGGATTGACCGAGTAAAAAGCGTTTGAGATGTCGTTCGATGATGAAACAGGCGGGTTCGCCGCCGGTGCTAAGGCCGACGCCGATCATGCCGTTATTCAATTCAACTTCGACAATCACGCTTCCCAGCGCGTTTATGCCCCAACTGGTTCTCGATGCCTTGTATTCCTCATAGACGGACATGGGGTTGGCGATAGGCGTATCAATAATCCAGTGCCCTTGCGCTTGATCATGGTAATCCGCCCCGCCAGAATCGACGATATAAGCGCGTACATCAGCTATTCTTGCGCTCCGCATTCGACGTTTCTCCGGAAATGACTAAAAGCTGCTGTGGCGTTCATGCCGGCGGCCGTAAGGATCGCGCAGCGCGCGGCCCGGCGTGGCGCCGGTGACCTGCCCATCAGCCAAAGCCTGCGCACCGTTGACGATTACGTCGCTCACCCCTTCGGCATGGCTGCGGGGATTATCGTATGTGGCGGTGGCGCGCAGCTCGTCAGGATCAAACACAACAATATCCGCCTTGCATCCCGGGCGGACGATGCCCCGATCGAGGCTGCCAATGCGCCGCGCGGGAGCGGATGTGATCTTGCGGATGCCCTCCTCCCAGCTGAGCAATGCCAGGTCACGCACATAGCGCGACAAGAATCGCGCGTGCGCCCCCCATCCTCTCGGATGTGGCTGCCCGCCGACCAGGATGCCATCGCTGCCGACGACATGCGCCGGGTGCCGCATGATAGCCTGAACATGCTCTTCAATGCCGAAGAAGGCGAGCCCTGATACACCCAGCCGCGTCTCTACAAGCAAATCGGCGAAGAAGTCAAAGGGCGTCTTGCCTGCGCGCGTGGCGGCATCCGGCAAGCTCATGCCGATGATCGCCGGATCGTGATCGCCCAGAATCCCGCCGATCCGCAGCATCTCCCAACCCAGCGGCACGCCTTGCATGCCATCGGAGCCGGTCACTTCCAGTTCGTGCCGCAGTCTCGCCCGGCTCTCTTCAGCTTGCAAGCTTTCCAGGATTGCATCGGCGCCGCCCTCCTGCGCCCAGCTCGGCAGAAAGGCGTGCAGGTAGGTCTGCCCGGCCAGGTAGGGGTAGGCGTCCATGGTGACCTCGACGCCAGCCGCGCGCGCCTCGTCAATCATCGCAATCAATTCGCCGACCCGCCCCTCATTAATTTCGAAGCTGAGATGGCAATGGGTCAGATGCGTTGGGACGCCCGCGCGCCGCCCGATTTCGATTGAGTCCCAATATCCCTTGAGCGCCTCGGTGCCATAATTGCGGTGATGTGGGCAGTAGAAGCCTCCATAAGGTTGTATGACTTGGCAAAGCTCCACCAGTTCGTCATCACTGGCAAACATGCACGGCGCGTAAGTCAAGCCGGTTGACAAGCCGATCGCGCCTTCACGCATGCACTGGTCGATAATCGCTTTCATGCGCGCCATCTCGGCGTCGGTTGGCTCCCGATTCTCCATGCCGACCACCGCCATGCGCACCGTACCCTGCGAGGCGAGGGTCGCTACATTGACGACTGAGCCGCCATCGAAGCGATCCAGGTATTCGGTCAGCGTGGACCAATCGCGATCGAAATCTGGCAGCCCGTTCCAGGCGGCCAACTGTTCAGACAATATGTCACGCGTCTCCGGCGTCGCCGGCGCTAGTCCCAGCCCGTCATGCCCAATGACATCGGTGGTCACGCCTTGATAGAGCTTGCACTCATGGTAAGGATTTACCAGTGGCTGCAAATCGGAATGCGTGTGCATGTCTATGAAACCCGGGCTGACGATGCGCCCATCGGCATCAATCGTCTTCCGGGCGGCGCCGCCGCGGATGCTCCCCACAGCGACAATCTGATCGCCGTCGATGGCGATGTCCGCCCAATACCAGGGCGATCCCGTACCGTCGATGACCCGTCCGCCGCTTATCAGAAGATCGTGCATCAATTTGCTCCCGTGATTTCAGCGTCCCGATAGGCGTCCAGCGTCACTTTCATCAGCTGCCGCGCCACCGACCCGTCGGTCTGCGGTCGCGCGCCACTGTCGATGCAGTCGAAAAAGTGACGAACCTCCTCAGTCAAATCCAAGCCTTCGTCACTATCGACCAGGATCTTCTCATCCGCTCCCGCTTCAGAGACGGTGACCTGCGAGCGCCAGGCGCAGCGGACGCCTTCGACCGCCAATTTGCCCAGCGGGTGTACAGTCAGCGTGATTACCGCGCGCTCGCAATAAGCGCGCATGGTGTACCAGCGATGCGGCTTGGGCGAGAACCAGGTGTGCCTCGTCGTCCCGACGACGCCGTTTTTGAATTTGATGATAGAGATTGCGGTGTCTTCGCCTTCCATTGGCAAGCCAGCATGGGCGCCGACCATCGACGCGGACTGCACTTCACCCGCGATCCACAGCATAACGTCAAGCATATGCGCCGACGCCGAAAAGTACACGCCGCCGCCAAGCGTCGCCTTCTTTACAAACCAGCCACCGGTGATGTATTCGCGATTGTCTTCGTCCATGAAGGCATCCAACATGAACAAGCGGCCATAATCGCCGCTATCGATGACCTGCCTGAAGGCTTGCGTGCTTTTGCGATAACGGTGCGGAAGCGCAATCATCAGCGTCTTGCCCTGCCCCTCGGCTTTGGCGATCATGTCATCGGCTTCTTCCAACGTCAGCGCGAAAGGCTTTTCCAGCAGCACATGACAGCCGGCCTGCAGCGCGTCCAGCGTGATTGGATGATGCAAGTGATGCGGCACAAGAATCGAGACCGCATCGACGCGGTCCAAGCCGTCGCGATAATCGCTTAGAACGTCGACATTGCCCGAGGCCAACGAATCGGCGATCCCTTGAGCGCGTTCTCTTTCGGGATCGGCCGCCCAGACCACATCGGCTCGGTCACCCAGCCGATTCAGCGCTTGAACATGAAAGGGCGCGATCCAGCCGCAGCCGATGATTCCCAATCTCAATTTGCTCATTTCCCTCGCCCCTACTGTGATTTACCCCGCGCCGCCACCACCCATTCGGCGATCACGCGCTCGCCCTGTGTAATCGCCATGCTGTCGAAGAGGTTAACCACCGGACAGATATGATTGGGGATGACTTGGACCCGTTCGCCAATCTGTACCGGATCGTCAACTGGAATGGTCGTTGCGCCATGCTCTTCGCTCAAGCTCGAAATCTCCCAATCCGGATGATCGATGACGTACCCGTGCCCGGCCACCGGCGGCGCGACGCCGGCTCGGTCGCTCGTCAGCGCTTTCGTGCCCGAATCAAGGATGATGCGATTGGCGGTCGGGCGCGTCGCTACGGTCGCCAATACGCGCGCGGCGCATCTGTCGGGCTTGACAACCCGATGCAGCACCTCACTGCGATCGTAAAAGACATAAATGCCCGGGCGCGTCTCGGTCACGCCATCGACGGTCGCGGTGATCTTGGCGGTGGCGGTCAAACCGACAGAAATGATCGGCACTTGCAAGCCGGATTTACGGATCAACTCGGCGGTTTCCGCCATCATCTGCCCGGCTGATAACCCGGTCGAGCGAACCGCTTCCGGCGCGCCCGCCAGTTGAGCATGCCCTTCGTGGGTCAGCAAGCCGGCAAAATGCAGTCCGGGCAGACGCGCGACATGCCGCGCCAGTTCGCGCGCTGGCTCAAGCGGGCGTACGCCACAGCGATTCAGCCCGGTGTCAACCTCGACCATCACCGGCAGTTCGAGCCCGCTCGCGCTCATCGTTCGCGAAAGCGCGGCGGCAATATCCGGGTGATCGACGACGGTCGTGACGCGCGCGCGTTGGCAGAGTTCTATCAGTCGCCGATGTTTCGCTTGACCCACGAGCGGATACGCGACCAGAATCTCGCCGCAACCGGCGTCGATGAAGACTTCCGCTTCGCTGAGCTTAGCGACAGTCAGGCCAGCGGCGCCGGCTTCCAACTGGAGCTTGCCGATCTGAGGTGTCTTATGCGTCTTGGCATGTGGACGCAGCTGAATGTCATTGGCATCGGCGAAATCAGCCATGTCCTCGATGTTATGTTTCAACTTGTCGATATCGACAATCAGCGCCGGCGTGTCCAGCTCGCTTATATGCGTCGCCATCAAAACGCCAACACCCGCTGCGGGTTGGTCACAAACATGGTCTCGATCTGGCTATCAGTGACGCCGTGAGCGCGCTGTAACTTGGGCACGAACTGCGTATAGACGTAGGTGTAATCGTCAAAGACCTCATCACCGGAGGCCGCTTCATAGCCATGCGCGAATACAGCGGCGTCGTGGCTCAGCATAATCTGGTCGATATAGCCTTTCTTGATCGCGTTGCCCACAACTTCGAGCCAATGTTCATCTTCAAAAAAGGCGCCGACCATGCCGATGCGGTCCATGCTGACATTGGCGCCGCGCTTTAGCACTGCCTCCGACCCGCTGATCGGATCGGGCTGGCAGCCGATATGGCTGAGGATGACCTCATCGGGCATGACACCCTCCGATTCAAAGATGTCGAGCTGCTCAGGACCCAAGCCGTCCGTGGTGTGCGTGATGATTGGGCAGCCGGTCGCCTTGCGCGCCCGTGACGCGGCGCGCAGAACTTCCTCTTCTTTCGCTGATATCTGGCCTTCACCGGTAGCGCATTTGATTAAGCCGGCTTTCAGCAGCGTGTCGCCCATGCCCTCGTTGATTTCCCGAACGAAGAGCGCCGCCATCTGGTCAATATCCATTAATTGCGCATAGAGGTGCATAGGCGACCAGGATTCGTGGAAGAAGCCGGTCGAGCAAATCAGCTTGACTTTGCTGCGGCGGGCGACATCGAAATAGAGATCGAGATAACGCCCAGTGCCGATGGGCGTGCATTCGGTCATGGCGCCGATGCCAGCCGCGTACAGTTCATCCATCTTGGCGACCATCCGGTCGACCATTTCGCCGCGGTCGAAATCCTGCACCTTTGGCCGCCCCAGAAGATCGCCCCAGTCCACACAGAGATGTTCGTGAATCAGCGTCCGCCCCAGCGCTTCCGGCGCGACATCGCCCGTGATCGTCCGTACCTTTTTTGACATTGCCTTGCCCTCCAATTTAATCGTCCAGTCTTACAGGTTTGCCCGTCCGCGCGGATTCATAAGCGGCCTGCACACAAGCCAAGCTGCGCCTGCCATCCTCGCCGCTGACGCAGGGTTCGCGGTCTTCCGCAATCGCACTGATGAATTCGCCGATTTCCTTTTCAAACATGTCGTCGCGCTCGCGCTGCTGCCGCCATGTGTGATGCGCATTAGAGAACTCCAGCGATTGCCAGGTGTCAATGCGGATCGCTCCCGCAGTGCCATGGATATCCAAATCGCACTTGAATGGCACCGCCGCATCGGTCACCCAGTTATGGACTGTCATGCCCATAGCGCCATTCGCGAAGCGCAGCGCGACCACGGCGCTGTCTTCTACCGTCTTGCGCGAGTCGTAAGTCTGCGCATAAGCGAATACCTCGACGATTTCCGCGCCCATCAACCAGCGCAAGCGATCGAAGCTGTGAGCCCCGTTGACGTGCAAGACACCGCCGCCGGACTCGGACTGCCGCCAAAACCAGCCGGGAATCACGCCGCCGGTTGTCATCACATCAATCGCCAGCGTCAATTGCCCCAGTTCACCGGCATCAATCAGCCGTTTCGCCGTCTGCAACTCGGAGTGAAATCGATGGGTGAAGCCGATCATCAGTTTGACGCCGGCGCGCTTCTGGGCGGCCAGCATTCGGTCAGCCTGCGACAGCGAATTCGCCATCGGTTTCTCCAGCAGGATATGTTTGCCCGCTTCGGCGGCGGCGATCGTCGCCTGCTCGTGCAAATGGTGCGGCAGGGCGATATACACCGCATCTATCGTCTCATCGGCCAGCACAGCGCGGAAATCCGTTGCTGTGGGGATATCATGCGGTTCCGCCAGCGCGCGCGCGGCATCTTCGGCAATATCGCAAATGACAGCGACATCCAAGCCGGGCACATCCGGCGCCGCCTCCATGAATGTCTTGGCGATTATCCCCGCGCCCAGAACGCCAAGCCGAATCGACATCGTTCTATCCCTTTACTGCGCCTTCGCTTAGACCGCGCACCAGGTAGCGCTGAAAGACGAAGGCGATGACGACCGGCGGGATCACGCCGATGACGGTCGCCGCCGCCAGCGCGTTCCAGTTGACCTGGTGCAAGTTGCGAAACGACATCAACAAGGGTGGATAAGTTAGCGAGTTGGTCAGTGTCAACGCGAAGAAAAACTCGCTCCAAGCCTCCATGAATGACATGACGCCAACCGCGATGATTCCCGGAACCGCAAGCGGCGCCACCACCATGCGGAAAGCCTGCCACCGGGTCGCGCCATCAATCAGCGCCATTTCCTCGATATCGCGAGCGAGCGTATCGAAATACTCACGCAGGATCCAAATGGTCAGCGGCAATATGAATATCGTATATGTGAGGATCAGCGCCCCGAGCGTGTTCACCAATTTCAGTTTCCGCAATATGACAAAGAGCGGCACAATCAGGCTCAATGCTGGCAGCACGCGTGTCATCAGAATCCCAAAATAGGCGGCGCGCGCGAGACGGAAATCAAAGCGGGAAAAGGCGTAAGCAGCCATTCCACCGATGAGTAGATTCGATAAGACCACGGCAACCGAGACGAAGGTGCTGTTGAGCAGCGCGGGCATCATGCGGGTGAATTCGGTCGTGGAGCCATATCCGCCGGCTTCGCCCGCTTTGCCGATTAATACCTCTCGGTAATTATCCGCCGTTGGCTCGGGCGGTATCCAGTGTGGCGGCTTGGCGCCCAAGTCCGGCGCGCGCATAATGCTGGTGATCAGCATATAGTAGACTGGGAATCCCACCCAGAAGAGCAGGCAACAGAAAGCCAAATAAGTCGCAATCTTGCGGATAATGCCGGACTTGCGGACGCGACCGCCAATCGCTGCCATCAGTTAGCCTTTCACCGCGCCTTCGCTCAAGCCACGCACGAGGTAGCGCTGGAAGACAAATGCCACCGTTACTGGCGGCAAGACGCCGATTGTAGTCGCCGCCGCCAACCCGTTCCAATTGACCTGCGCCAGATTCCGATACGACATCAACAGCGGTGGATAGGTTAACGAATTTGTGAGCGTAAGCGCGAAAAAGAACTCGCTCCACGCTTCCATGAACGACATCACGCCTACCGCGATCAGCCCGGGTACCGCCAGCGGCGCAACCACCATGCGGAAAGCCTGCCACCGCGTCGCGCCGTCGATCAGCGCCATCTCCTCGATATCTCGCGCCAGCGTGTCGAAGTATTCGCGCAGAATCCAGATCGTGAGCGGAAGGATAAAGATGGTGTAGGTGAGGACCAGCGCCCATAGCGTATTAATCAAGGCGAGTCTTCTAAGAATGATGAACAGCGGCACAATCAAGCTCAATGCGGGCAGCACGCGGGTCATTAAGACGCCGAGATAGACGATCCGCGACAGACGAAAGTCAAATCGGGAAAATGCGTAGGCCGCCATCCCGCCGATGATGAGATTAGAAAAGACGACCGCAACAGAAACAAAGGCGCTGTTGAGCAATGCCGGCATCATGCGCGAGAACTCGCCATGTGAGCTATGCGCGCCTCGAATCGCAGTTTCGCCCATCACAACTTCTCGATAGTTTTCTATAGTGGGCTGCGTCGGAATCCAATTCGGTGGCTTGGCGCCCAACTCGCGCGAATTCATAAAGCTGGTGATAAGCATGTAATACACGGGAAAACCAACCCAAAAGAGCAGGCAGAAGAATGCCAAATATATAGCCAATTTGCGTACGATTGCTTGGCAATACTCACGATAAGAGCGGTTCATGGACCTGCCCTAGGCGTATGTCGCCTGCGACCGATAGATCAGGCGCACGAAGATCAACCCGACTCCCATGGTGATCAAACCCAGCACATTCGATACTGCCGCGCCCATGCCCAAATCAAAATTGATAAAGGTGTAGCGATATAGCAGCACCGAGATGAGCATGGTCGCATCGCCAGGTCCGCCCTGTGTCATAATCCAGACGGCGTCAAACTGCAGGAAACCCAAGACGACGTTGTAGAGCAGAACGATGGTAAGCGTGGGGCGCAGCCAGGCGAAGGTGATGAAGCGAAATCGCGCTCGCATCCCGGCGCCATCCACTTTCGCGGCATCGTAGAGATCCTCCGGTATTGTCTGCAATGCGGCCAGCAGCAGGATTGCGCTGAAAGACGTCTGCCGCCAAGCGGAAGCCAAGGCGGTGAAGATCAGAGCCAAGTCCTCGTCAGCCATGAAGGGAATGTATTTCTCGATCAAACCCAAGCTGTATAACAAGCCATTCAGCGCGCCGAACTGCGCATTAACGACCCAATTCCACAACAGACCGACAACGATCCAGGGCAAAGCCCAAGGCAAGATCAATAAGGTGCGCCCAATGCTGCGACCCGTGAAGTTTTCAACCAGCAGCAAGGCAAAGAATAGACCTATCAGCGTAGGAACAGTCACCACGATAGCGGCAAATTTTAGGTTGACTTCGACCGCCTTCCAGAAAAGACGGCTGCCGAAGAGCTCAACATAATTGTCAAGGCCAACGAAAGTTGTCCGATCGCGGATGAGATCAATATTTGAGAAGCTGTAGTAAATCGTAGTCGCTAAGGGACTGAGGATGATGACGAATATGGTGATGAGCGCGGGCGCCAAGAGCGCATACGGGATCCATTTGCGGTCCCAATGTCTGCGCTGTTTCGCTGCCGCTTTTCCCAATTGTGGTGACGCCAAGACCTGGTCTCCATCCAGTTTGCGGTCTAGTTGAGCGGCGACAATGGCATACAGCTTGGGACTTGGCGCCCCAAACTGTATGCCAATTCAATCGCTCATGTGTGGATGAAGCAGAGTGAACACCCGCTTACGAGTATTGCTCGCGCAACTCCACTACCTTGTCGGCCAAACTGGTTACCGCGTCCGCTGCCGCCAGATTCCCTTGGAGCATCCGCTGTATCTCATCGCCGACATGCGTCTGGAATTCGCTGTACCAGGGCTGATTCCGCGCCTGGACGACATCAGAATTGTTCGCGAACATATCCTTGATCTGATCGAAGTCGTAGTAGTTGCCGTAGTTGGCTTGCACTTCAGGGTCATCGTAAAAGTCAGGATATGGCGCGCCTAAAGCGGCTGCAGCTGCCCAAGATTTGTGCACCGAGCGTTCGCCGTTCGCGTCTTTCCAGGTATAGAATTTGACCAAGTCCCATGACTTGTCGACATTTGGACCATCGGACATCTGTACCACTTCGCCCATTTGGAAGGTCTTGCCATCGGAACCGGGCATCCGACCGGCAATGCGCAGATGATCAACCTCCGGACCGCCGCCACTGTTCATCAGCTTCAGGAAATAATGATGCAAGACGTAGAAAGCCGATGTGCCGTTTTGCATGGCAGTCATCTGTTCGCCCGGCTGGTCGGTGAGCTGTGTAGGCGACGTCATGCCGTCCTGGAACATCGCTTGCCACCACTCGAACACATCCGCCGTCCTGGAATCATCGGCAAACGCGGGTTCGCCATCGGGCGAGAAGGGCGTAATGCCTTCCGAAAGCAAATAAACCTGGAGATATTCCTCACAGAATTCTTTGATCCAGTAAGCCAGATAGGGCGCTTCGACGCCGTCTTCCTTCAATTTCTTGCATTGATCGTAGAGGTCCTGCTTGGTTTCGGGCGGCGCGTCAAAGCCCGATGCGCTCAGCAAGCGTTCGTTGTAATGCAAAACATGCACGGCGCTGAAATAGGGCATGCTGATTAGCTGACCATCCGGCGTGGTGTAAGAAGGCACTGAACTGGCGAACATTTCGCTCATGACGGCATCAGCATCCGGCAAGTCGTCCATGCGCCGCGCCCAACCAGCGTTGAAGAAGCGCGTCGAGTTATACTTGAAGTTGTAGTAGACATCCATGTGGACGCCACCGAGGATCTTCGTCTGCAGGCCGGTGGAGTAGCCGACATTGGGAATGATATGGAGCTCGACCGGTGTGCCGGATTGCGCTGTGTAATTGTCCAAATGCTCGCGAATCGTATCCGGCTGGAAGTCCCAGCCATAGAACTGCAGCGCGTCTCCCTGCGCCAGCAAGCGGCTGGCGGGCGCGCCCGCCAGCGCCAAAGACGCAAGCCCAGCCCCAGTCCCGCGCAAAAACTGCCTTCTTGATATTGAGCTTCTGTTATTCATTTCGCTTTCTCCCTTAAACGTCGCCAATCACAATACCACTGCGCTTCTGATAAACCGACTCAACGAACATTTCGAACTGGCAAGACCAGCGGCACCTTGTTTGAGCCGACCAGCGTTGAACGTTGGTTAAGCCAACGATGGGCAGATCATAACATGCGCGCGAACCCGCCGCAAATTTCGAGCCGGGCTGGAGTGGTCAATTATTGATACCGCGACAAACACCATCCCCGAAGGTCTATGTCTACGTGACCCGGCCCCTTGCCGTAGTGCAGTGTCTACGCGCGCCCCACAAGGAGGGAAGGGGAGTTTTTCAAGGAATTACGGGCTTTTGAAGTCCCTCCCTCATTTTGGGAAACATCCCCCGTGAGGCGGGGACCGAGGGGGAACAAGATTTAGGGTGGGGGAAACGAGGGATATATCAACACATTCACCACATCCGCCAGTCCAATCAAGGCTTGCAATTACCGCGCTTTTATTTGGATTAGGCGGCGGCGTCTGCACCCGCTCTAACCGCGATTATCCGCGGTGGGTTCGACGATGACATTGACGAATTCAAACTTCTGCTTGTTTCGGTACTGCGTGTTCTCCGCGTGGTTAGTCTCGACCAGCGTCACTTGCGTTCCCAAGCTTTCCAGGACGTATCTGGTGTGCCATTCGCCGGATCGCTGCACATTGCGCATGTAGAGGAGACGCGCCTTGGGATCCATCAGACGGAGTTTGAACTTAGCGCGCCAGAGTCTCATGCCGCTGAGCTCGTCGAGCAAAGAGCGGCGCTCCCCTTCATTGAGATATGGCATGGCTGCACCTCACGATAATTGCGAAATCTGGGATAATTGTAACGGTCGAAGCGCGGCATCACAACGGGGTATGCCATGAAAACTTTTTCCGTCTCTGAGATTACGGGTTACATCCATGAGTTGTTTGACGCCGACCGTGTTCTAGCCGATGTCTGGGTGCGCGGCGAGGTTTCGAATCTGACAAAGGCGCGTTCGGGCCACTGGTATTTCACGATCAAGGATGCCGCGGCGCAACTGCGCTGCGTGATGTTTCGCGGCGCGGCGCGCCGTTTGCGGATCGAGGTTGCGGCGGGCGACGAGATTCTTGCGCATGGGCGGGTTAGCGTTTATGAGGCGCGCGGCGAGTACCAGCTATATGTAGAGAGCATTGAGACGATCGGCGGCTTTGGCGATTTGCATCGGCAATTCGAAGCGCTGAAGGCGAAACTGGATGCCGAGGGTCTGTTTGACCCGGCGCGGAAACAGCCAATCCCCGTTTTCCCCGCGCGCCTCGGCATCGTCACCTCCCCAAACGCGGCCGCCTGGCACGATATACAAACGGCGCTGCAACGGCGCTTTCCCCTTGTCGAGGTCCTTTTGAGCCCGACCTTGGTGCAGGGCGCGGAGGCGCCGCAGCAGATCGTGATGGCGCTGGAACGGCTCAATCGGCGCGCGGATACCGATGCGATCATCGTCGCGCGCGGCGGCGGCTCGCTGGAGGACCTTTGGTGTTTCAACGACGAAGGCGTGGCGCGGGCGGTGGCGGAGAGCCGCATACCGGTGATCAGCGGCGTCGGGCACGAGATTGACTTCACGATTGTGGATTTCGCCGCCGATCTGCGGGCGCCGACGCCATCAGCCGCGGCCGAACTGGCGACGCCGAATCGCGATGATCTGCTGCTGGATGTAGATCGCCTGCGCGCCCGTCTGGCTGGCCTCTTCAGCGCAGCGCTGCGGGAGAACGCGCGCGATCTTGGGCGGCTGCGAAGCGCGCTGCGTTTCGTCACGCCGGGCAAGCGCATCGCGCTGCAAGAGCGAGAATTGGCGGCGCGGCGGCTGCGACTGTCGCGCGCGGCCGCGGCCGCGCTGGAACGGCGCCGCGATCAACTGGCGAGCGCGATCAAAGCGCTGGCGCGCGCCAGCCCCGATCATATTCTGGCGCGCGGTTATGCGCTGGTCACGGATGAAAGCGGCGCGCTCATCCGCGAGGCGGCGCAAGTCAGCAAGAATCAACGATTGAACGTACAATTAGCGAAAGACCAGATCAAAGTCAAGGTCGACGGATGATGAAAGACATTGCCAATCTGAGCTACGAAGAAGCCTACGAAGCCTTGGAAGCGCTGGTGGCGCGGATGGAGAGCGGCGCCTTGCCGCTGGAGCAAACAGTGGCGCTGTATGAGCGCGGCCAAAAGCTCGCCGCCCATTGCCAAGCGCTGCTAGAGGACGCCGAACTCAAGATCAAGCTGCTGGATGAAGCAGGTTCAGCGGATTAGCCGGCGGAGCGGATAGCGCGAAGCATGATCGATTACAGCAGGCTGCCCACAGCGGCGCGGAAGAATATCTCGGTGCGGGTCAAGAGCGCGGCCGAGCGCGCCTTGCGGCAGGGGCATCCCTGGGTCTTTGAAGAGTCCATCCAACGGCAGAGCCACTTGGGCAACGCCGGCGATTTGGCGGTCGTCTATGATCGCGAGAATAATAACTTCCTGGCGGTGGGCTTGTATGATCCGCTGTCGCCGATTCGGATCAAGGTCTTGCAAGCGCTGCAGCCAATGCGGGTTGACCGCGGCTTTTTCGCCGCGAAATTGCGGGAAGCGCAGGCCAAACGGGAGCCCTTGATCAACGAAGGCACGACCGGTTACCGGCTCGTATACGGCGAGAGCGACGGCTTCCCGGCGCTGATACTCGACCGCTACGGCGATACGCTAGTCATGAAATTGTATACGACCGCCTGGCTTCCCCACCTGGAAACGTTGATCGGGGCGCTGGAAGAGGCGCTCGTCTTCGATAATCTGGTCTTGCGCTTGAGCCGCGCGCTGCAATCAGATCGGCTGAACATCGCCAAGCTATATGGTTTAGAGGACGGGCAGCAGCTGATAGGCGCTGGCGCAGCTGAAACGGTAGCGTTTGTGGAGAATGGCTTGCTGTTTCATGCCGATGTGCGGCTGGGGCACAAGACCGGTTTCTTTTTCGACCAACGAGAAAATCGGCAAAAGGCGCGCGAGCTGGCGCAGGGACGGCGCGTACTGGACGTCTTCTCATATACCGGCGGCTTTTCGGTTTATGCGCTCGCCGGCGGCGCTCGTGCGATCACGGCGCTGGATTCGAGCAAACCGGCGCTGGAGACGCTGAAGCGCAATGTGGAGAGCAACGGCTACAACACCGAGTTGATTGATGCGATGGCCGGCGACGCCTTCGCCAATTTGATGCAGTTGACGCAGGCGCGGCGCAAGTTCAATATGGTGATTATCGATCCGCCCGCATTCGCCAACAGCCGCGCCAGCATGCGCAATGCGGTTGTGGCTTATCGCCGCCTGGTGGAGATGGCGCTGCGGCTGCTGGAGAACGACGGTGTCTTGCTGATGGCGTCGTGCTCCAGCCGCATCCCAGCCGAGATGTTCTTCCAACTGGTGGAGCGCTCGGCGATGGTGGCCGGCTTCAAGCTGGAAATCATTGAGAAAACCGGTCACGGGCTGGATCATCCGGTTGGCTTCCCCGAGGCGGCTTATCTGAAGGCGCTCTTCGCGCGGGTGGCGCAGTCCTAATAGGGACAAGATTTCTTTACCACCGAGGTCACCGAGATTGATTATATTCCAGCGAATAAATCTACAGAATGAGAACCGCTGTAGGGGCTACCGTAGGTTAGTGTCTACGCTACCCATCGGGTCGCCCCCTACATTTATCGGCAGTTTTCGGTCCTGCCAAGGTTACTGCGAATCGCGGCGCATGAGGCTGAAGCTCTGCCCCGTAGGACCGGTCAGCGGCTGGGACGCCAGGAATAGCGCCAGCGGCAGGACGTCTTCCGGCTCCTTGAACCACTCAGCGCCGAATGCGGCATCGTCTGAACGATCGACATCCGCGGTGATGGCCGTCCGCACCAAGCCCGGAATCAGCTCATTCACGCAGATATTGTAAGGGCGCAGCTCAGCCGCCAGCGCGCGAACGAACATCCAGGCGCCGGCTTTGGACGCGCCGTAAGCCGAGTGCGCCTCATCGACGACGCGGTGACCAACGCCGGAGCCAACCACGATAATATGCCCGCCCTGCCCTTTCATATCCGCGATAGCGTATTTGCAGGTGAAATAGACGCCGATGAGATTGACGCGAACGGTCAGTTCCCAGTCGGCGATGTCGCTCTCTTCGACTGAAGCGCGCGCGAAGTTTCCGCCGGCGTTGGCGACGACAATATCGATCCCGCCGAAACGGGCGCGGGTTTCGGCGTAGAGGTGCTCGACAGCGGCCGCGTCGCCGACGTCGCAGGGGACGGCGATGGCGTCGCCGCCAGAATCGCGAATCGCGTGGACAGTCTCGTCAATCTGAGCACTGGTGCGGGCGGCGCAGACGACTTTAGCGCCCTGCGCGGCGAACCCGCTGGCGAGGGCGCGCCCGATGCCGCGTCCGGCGCCAGTGATGACGGCGACTTTGCCTTCTAGTAGGTTTGTCATGGTTGGTAAGATCCTTTTATTCCATTGGCGCGGTTCGGTCACTAACAGTGCGTACGGGCGAGCGACGGTCGGTGTCGGCGGGCCCTGTCTACGCGCCCTACGCGACCCGGTGGCTCGCCCCAACAATTAGTGATAGCGGGCAAGCCTGGGGCATTGAATTAGCGCTTGACAGAAAGCAGACGGCGGACAAAGGGTTCGAGCAGCGGCCGAATCTCGCTGATATCGAACAAGTAGCCACTGCCAAAGAAGATCAGCGCCGCCAGCGCGCAGCCGCCAAGCGCCAGCGTCAAGCCGCCAGCGGGCAATGCCAAAGTCAGAAGCCAGAGAACGATCGCCATCAGGAGCGAGAGCAGCAAGCTGCCGCCCGCGCTCATGAGCACTTCGCGATCGTGAATGCCCGGCGACGAGCCGAGACGCGACAAGCGGCGGCGGATCAGCCACCAGAGCGCCAGCGCTTCGACTAAGGTGGTCAGCGCATTTGCGAGCGCCAACCCGGCAAAAGCGCCGCGAGCAAGGCTGTCCGGATCGCCGATGATTTGGATGAAGATGAGATTGAGCACGATATTGCTGAGCATGGCGATGGCGCCGGCGAGGGCGGGGGTGCGCGTGTCTTCGAGGGCGTAGAATGCGCGCGAAAGCACTTCGAGCAAGGCGAAGCCGGCGATGCCTAGCGCATAGAAGCCCAGCGCCCAAGCGACAGCGCCGGTGCTGTCGTTCGTCCATTCGCCGCGCTGCAAAACGCTGACCAGTGGCTCGCCAAGGACGATCAGCAAGGCTGAAGCGGGAAAGGAAAGGCAGAGCACGTTGCGCATGGCGCGCGAAAGCCGGTCTTTGAAGCTGTCGTAATCGCCCTCGGCTTTCAGCGCCGCCAGCGTTGGAAATACAGCCGATCCCTGGCTCTGGGCGATGACGCCGAGCGCGAAGAAGGTCAACATGAAGGCGTAGCGCACTGCGCCGACGCTGCCGGCGACCATGGTGTTGGCCAAGATTATGTTTACGTGAAAGTTGATTTGCACGACCGCCAAACCAAAGACGCGCGGCAGCATAAGACGCAGAACATCGGCTACGCCGGCGACGCGCGGCGCCAGCAGGGGGCGCAGACGCATCGGCAGTTTGACCAAGCCCGGCAGCTGCGCCAGCAAGTGCAGAAGCGCGCTCAAGACGGCGCCATAAGCCAAGCCCATGATGTTCAAATCGCCCACCTGCCCCACATCCGGGTGCGGCGAAAGCGCCGGCGCAATCAAGAGGGCGCCGATAATGATGCCGATGTTGTTCATGCTAAGAGCGATGGCTGGCAGCCAGAATGCGGCGTGCGATTGCAGCAAGCCCATAAGCAGGCCGCTGATGCTGAAGATGAAGGGCGTCAGCATCATCAGGCGGATCATGTCGATCATCAGCTGCTGTTCTTCGTACGAGCGCTCGCGATAGAGGACGAGCGCAACCAACTGCGGCGCGAGGGCGTGGACAAGCAGACCGAGAAGAGCCGCGCCCGTCGCCGATAGAGTCATGACAGCGCTGGCGAGGCGCGAAGCCGCTTCCTGGTCAATGACGCGATATCTTGCGTAGATGGGGATGAAAGACGAGCCGAGCGCGCCCCCGGCGACGAGCACGAAGACCGACTCGGGCAATTGCTGGGCGGCGGCGAAAGCGTCATAAGCGGCGCCAGTGCCGAATTGCGCGCCGACTACTGCCAGACGCGCAAGACCAAGCAAGCCGCTCGCCACGAATCCGGCAAGCACGATGACCGCTTTCTCGATGATTTCGCGATTGCCCAGCGCGTCGCTTTGAGTCATCGTGTAGTCTCAGCCGCGCCCCTTGGCGGGGAATAAAGGTGAAGTTGAGTATTTGGGCATCGCCCAATTGCGACAACTCCAGATGCTTTACCACAGAGGAAACGAGGCAACACAGAGAACACTGAGGGCTTATCGTTGCAATTGCGCGCGTTGCTTCGGTTCATTCTAATGCCTCGACCCGCGCGCTTGGCGCCATAAGCGGGCGACTCAACGAGTAGCCCCAGCAAGTGGCGGACCAGGCGGGCGACCCACTGGGCAGCCCTTAGCGCTGACGGCATGCGCGGGCTGGGATTACCACTTGGCAGCGGCGGCGATATCGCTATAATATACCAGTTTATTCTGGGAAAGACGCAGTCTGCGCGGCTGTAGTCGCGGAAAGCGCGAGGGATCGGATGCAGGTAATTTTACTTCAAGACTTGTATAAGCACGGGGTCGCCGGTGAGGTGGTCAAGGTCGCCGATGGCTTCGCCCGAAACTACCTGATCCCGCGCAAAATGGCGGTGCAAGCGACCGGCTCCGCGATGCGGCAGACGGCGGCGATCCGCGAAAATGTCGAAGCGCGCAAGGCGCAATACAACAATATGCTGAACGACCTGGCGCATCAGATTGATGGCGTCGAGTTGATTTTCGGGCGGCGGGCGGCGTCGACTGGCAAGCTCTTTGGCTCGGTGACGACCCAGGAAATCGCCGATGAACTGGATAAGGTGACCAGCGTAGATATCAATCGCCGGCGGATCAGCCAGCAGTCGCTGCGCGAAGTGGGGACGCATTTGGTGCCGGTACGCCTGGGCACGGAGATTGCGCCGACGCTGAAGGTCACGATTGTGCCGGAAGATGATCTGCTGGAATTCCTGGCGGCGCGCGAACGCGGCGAGATGGTCAGCGCCGAAGATATTATGGTCGATGGATTTCGCTACGCGACTTCGGCCGCGGACGATAGCGAGCAGAGCGCCGAAGAAGCGGCCGATGAGCAAAACGCTGAAGCGGCGGACGCGAATATCGCTGAGGCGGACGCCGAGCTGGAAATCGAAGCGGTCGAGGAGTAAGGCGAAGCAAGGTCAGCATCCCTGGATTGCCAGCCCATACGAAATACATCGCCCCGTTCGTCTCCGGTTATACTGGACAACGGGGTTTTTTGATTGAGGTTCGCCACAGCTGATGGATGCCTTCTCCCTCGGGCAGACTCTGCGCGAAGCGCGCGACGCCAACGAGATCACAATCGAAGACGCGGTCGCCGCGCTGAAGATTCGCCAGCCCTTCCTCGAAGCCTTTGAAGCGGGCGAATTCGAGATCGCTGGCGTGCCTGAGATTCAGGTCCGCGGGATGCTGCGGATTTACGGGCGCTTCCTCCAGCTGGACGAAGCGGATGTCCTTCGGCTTTACGACCAGATGCGTATGGCGCAAGACAAGGCGCGGCGCGGGCGGCGGGGACGCAGGCGGAGACGGGAAGAAGCAGAGGCGGAGCGCGTCCCGAGTTCCACGCAGCCAATGCGGGAGATGCAGCTGGCGGAACGGCGTTCTTCCACCTTCGGCAGTCTGCTGCGGTTGCTGCTGCTCCTGCTCCTATCGGCGGCGGCGATAGCCGTTATCGCTTATGTGACGATTGAGCTTGTCGGCATTGAGAATATCATCGCGCCAAGCCAGGGGGCGGAAGCGACCACGCCGCCTCCGACGGCGACCGAGACGCCAGCGCCGCCAGCGCCAGCCGCCAGCGCGCCGACAGCATCGGATCGGGCGCAGTATGACGGCAGCGGCATCTTAGTCAGCTTATTGCTGACGCAGCGCAGTTGGATGACGGTACAGGTGGACGGGGTCGAGCGCTTCAGCGGCATCGCCGCGCCGGACACCTTGCTGGAGTACCGCGCCCTGAGCGAAGTCAAGTTGGCGGCCGCTAACGCCATGGCGCTCGATGTGGTTTGGAACGGGCAGCGGCAGGGGCAGATTGGCGGGCGCGGGCAGCGTGCGGATATCCGCTTTACGGCGAGCGAGGCGATAGTAGAATTGGGACCGGTGGGCGCGCCGACGTTGGCCAGCCCAACAGTGGAAGCGACGGTCGCGGCCGAGGTCGCGCCGGCCACTGCGGGACCAAGTCCGACGCCGATGGATACGCTCATACCAAGCGCGACGCTGATCCCGACATTGTCGTCCACGCCTTGGCCGACGATTACGCCGCTGCCGAGCGCGACGCCAACGCCGGGTCCGCCGACGGCAATCTTGCCGCCGCGAGTGACGCAAGCGGGTTTGCCGCCGACGAAGGAGGGGGTTTGATGCGTTTCGATTTGACAACCAAATTCGATTTTGACGCGGTTAAAGCGGAGGCGCGCGCTGCGGCGCAAGCGACCTTTGGCACGCTGCAGCCGGGCTACTGCAATGAGACTTTCTCCACTTTCAACTTAGTGACCGGCAATGTCTTGCAAACCGTTACTGTCTTCGACAACACCGAAGAAGAATTGACTCGCAAAGCCGCGCCCAATATGGCGAAGACCGGAATGTAAACGAGCGGACAAAATGAGCGTAGAATAAGGCAAACGTTCGTAGGCGGCGCTGTGACTATTGCAGCATCGAAGCGAGGTTTAATGACACCGGCGAAAAACAAAGACAACTACTACCTGCTCAGCCTCGGCTGCGCCAAGAACACCGTCGACAGCGAGAGCATGGCGCAAGTCTTGCAACAGAGCGGCATGCGCGGCGTCGGCGACCCGGACGCGGCTGAGGTGCTGATCGTCAACACTTGCGGCTTCATCAACGCCGCCAAAGAAGAATCGGTGGAGGCGCTGCGCGAGCTGGTCGCGATCAAACGCGCCGATCAGGTGGTGATCGCGGCCGGCTGCCTGTCGCAGCGCTACGGCGATACATTGGCGCAAGAGGTGCCTGGGCTGGATGGCGTAATCGGAACGCGGCGCTGGATGGACATCTTCGATCTCATCAAGCGGCTGCGCGGACGCAAACATCCCGAGCCGCTTTATCATCTGCCGGGCGATGCCGATGTCGTCGGGCGCGATGAACGTGGCGCGCTGCGGGCGAGCGTGCAGGGCGCCTCCGCTTATTTGAAGATCGCCGATGGCTGCCGGCGTCCCTGCGCTTTCTGCGCCATCCCGCGGATCAAGGGCACAGCTGTGAGCAGGCCGCTGGAAGCGATCGTGGCGGAAGCCGTTCGGCTGGAAGAGATGGGCGTCAAGGAAGTGATGCTAATCGCGCAGGACAGCACCGATTACGGCTATGACCTGGGCTTAAAGAATGGCTTGGCGCATCTGCTCGATGCGATTGTGGCGGCGGCGCCGGGCATCCCCTGGCTGCGCATTTTGTACGCTTATCCCGGTTACGTGACGCGGACTTTGATGGAGACCATGGCGCGGCACGAACAGGCGCTGCCCTACCTCGATATCCCGCTCCAGCACGGCCACCGCGAGACGCTGAAGCGGATGAAGCGGCCGGCGAAGGTGGAATGGGTTTACGACACGATCGGGGCGCTGCGCGAGTTGATGCCGGGGCTGGCGGTGCGCACGACCTTTATCGTCGGCTACCCGGGCGAGACCGAAGAGGAATTCTCGGCGCTGCTGAAAATGGTCCGCGAGCTAGAATTCGACCGCGTTGGCGCGTTTCAATACAGCTATGAGTTGGGCACGCCCAGCGCGGCGCTGCCGAATCATGTCGATGACGCGATCAAGCAGGAGCGCTACGAGCGGCTGATGGAATTGCAGAGCGGTATTAGCCTGAAGAAAAACCAGGCGCTGGTCGGGCGGACCTTGGATATCCTCGTCGAGGGGCATGGCGCCGGCGAAGACGAGCAGGGCGCGGATACGGGCGATGTGATCAGCCTCGGGCGCAGTTACCGCGACGCGCCTGAGATTGATGGTTATGTGCTGGTCGAGGGTGAGCTGCCAGTCGGGGAGATCGTGCCGGTTCGCGTCACTGGCGCGACGACTTACGATTTAATCGCTACAGTTGACGTCGGCGCGCCAATTGTGATTGAAGCCGGTCGTCGTTACGGCGATGGGATGATTGACATCGGGGCGCTTCAGTGAGTTGATATGCTGGCGACCAACTAACGGCGCGTCCGGGAGCGTATGGCGACGGGCGACCCAGTGGATCGTCCCTAAAAGGCTTGTCCGCTACTGTGACAGAATCGCCAATTTTCACCCCCATCCCCCGGCCCCTTGCCCCCATAAAGAGGGAAGGGGAGCTGAACTTACCGGATTTCGTAGTAATTTTGTTGCCTTTCGCAAGGATTGCCTCTCTATACTGTATTATTTCAGTATTGTTTTAAATATCTGCGTATGATTTGTAGTAGCGGACAAGCCTTACAATGCCCGTGGTGGAGTAATCAGTTGACCTTCACGCCGAGGGCGATGCCATCGCCGACTTCGATGATGGTGCTGTCGAATTGCGGATGTGCCGCCAGCCGTCGGTTGAATGCGACCATGGCGTGGTCCTCTTCTGTTTGCGGGTTGAAGATGTTGCCCTGCCAAAAGGCGTTGTCGGCGACGACCGCCCCGCCAACGCGCAGATTGTCCGCCGCCCATTCGAGATAATTGTGGTAGTTGCCTTTATCGGCGTCAATAAACATGAGGTCGTAAGGCGCGTCAGCCGCCAGCTTGGGCAAGACATCCGTGCCGGCGCCATGCAAGACCGTCACTTTCTCCGCCAGCCCGGCATAGGCAAAATGCTCGCGCGCCACCTCGGCGTGCAGGCTGTTCACTTCGATGGTGATGAGTTGGCCGTCGGCGGGCAAAGCGCGGGCGATGCGGATGCCGCTGTAGCCAGCTAGGGCGCCGACTTCGATGACGCGCCGGGCGCCACTTAACCGAACCAGCAATTGCAGCAGTTTGGCTTCATTCGGCTCCAAGCTGATTTGCGGTATGCCACGCGCGGCGGTCTGCTGGCGCGTGTAGCGCAGCGCAGCGTCTTCGCGCGCGAATAATTCATTGACATAAGCATTGCGGCGCTCTGATTCGTTCTGGCTCATCTTCATTCGCCTCCTTCGGGCAGATCTTCATCGACATGTTGGCGATCTTGGGCTTTGATCTTTTGCGGCAGTTTGTCGCGAAAGATGGCGAAGTGATCCAGGTCGCGCGCGACATAGGAATGGGGAAAATACTTGCGGACTTCGCGTATCACCTCAAATTCGCGATAACGGCGCGATACATGGGTCAAGAATAAATACTTGACGCCGCAATCGCGCGCCAGTTCGGCCGCTTGACGCGCGGTGATATGGCCGACTTCGCCCGCGACATCGGCGTGGCGATCAAGATATGTCGCTTCGATCACCAGGACGTCGGCATCGCGCGCGGCGTCGTGAATGTCTTCGGTGCGCGCAATATCGCCAGTAACGACAACCTTCGCGCCCCTTACGACATCGCCCAGGACTTCTTCTGGCAGGACGACACGGCCCGCAGGCGTCACAATTGAGTCGCCGGCAACGAGTTGCCGCCGTTCCGGTCCCGAAGGCACGCCGAGCGCCTCCGCCTTTTCCGCCAAGAAAGGACGGCGCGCGTCCTCCTCGAAGATGTAGCCATAACATTCGCGACCGCGATGGGAAACGGGAAAGGCGCGTACGCTAAACTTTCGCCCCTGAAAGAGAGTCTCGTCCGGCATCGTGCGATAAAAATAGATTGGGACGGGCGGCGTCTCGCGGCGGAAGACCACTTGATAAACCAGGGACTGCACCCGTTCAATGGCGGGCAATCCGCCCCAAATGTGGATTTCGTCCAGCGCTTCCCAGCGGCCAAAGGTCGATAGCAATCCGCCCAATCCGAGAATATGATCCAGATGGGCGTGGGTCAAAAATATCCGATTGAGCCGTTTGAAGCCGATGCCGCTGCGCAGGATCTGGCGCTGTGTGCCTTCGCCACAATCGACCAGAAAACGCTGCTCGCCCGCCAACACAGCCAGCGCGGGCAAGCCGCGATAGATTGAGGGCGCGGAGGCGGAAGTCCCCAGGAAGACCAACTCGAACATTAAGCGCCGGCCTCATCGGCGGCAGTCAAGGGCAGCACTTCAATTTCATAAAGGAAGATGCGGTCGCCATGGGGCAGGTCTTCCTTTAGGGCGGGCAAGCGTTCCTGATCGCTCTGTCTATAGGCGCCGACAGAGACAATATAATTTCCGGGCAGTGTCGTATTGAGCAAGCGCACGGGCGTCACCTGAATGAACACATCGCGTTCCTGCAGCATAAGCGGGTTGACGCTGATGACATCGCGGATGCCTATCGGCGTCACCGGATCGGCGAGGATATGATGCTTGAGGATGATATCGCGCAGGAATGCGCCCTCTACACGCCAGTAGGTGATGACATCGGCGTTCTCTCCGGGCAGAATCTCTCTATCGATTTCGGGTTCGTAGCCGAGGAATGTGAGATTGCCGCCGAAGCGGATCGGCGGCGAGATCGGTTCGAGGTCGGCCACCTCGGGGGCGTAAGACAAAGGCGCGGTTGTCATGAACGCGCCCGCGCGATCAGCTAGGAGTTGCGCGGTTTCGAGCTCAATGATGGCATCGCGCGGAATCTTACCCATCACCGGCCGCCCGTGCGACAGCCATTCCTGCAAGTAGGGATGCAGGTCGTCAAGCGCCGCGCCATCGAAGAAAACGACCAACTGGCGCGCGCCGCCATTCTTGAGCAAGAGGCTCTGGCTGCAGTCCACCTCGCTAAAGGCAAACTGCGAGCGATTCATCATCAGCAGCGTCTTGTTGCTGTTCCCTAATTCGGTCTCTGGTTCGTTGGTCGCCCAGCTTGAATTGCAGAATACGACCGGCGTATCACCGCCGACTGTATCCAGATAATGAGCGATCTGCCCTAGCTCGCCGTTAAACAGGGGCACAACGGCTTCGTTGTCCCGCCAATCGCCAAAGAGATCGGTCCAGGTCCAGATAAGGTTAATTGAAAACAGCAGCAAGACACCAGCAACGGCCAAACGGCGGAAGATAACATCGACGAATATCGGGGCGCGAATCACCGAATAGAAGCCGATGCCGAAGAATAGCGCGAGCTGCGGCAGGATGACGGACATTCGGGCAAAATTCGGGCTGTTTTCCACCACCAGGGCGGCGGGCAGCGCCAGGGCGAACATGATGAGCAATAACATGAAACGCGGGCGGTGCTTCCGCAATACGCAGGTGATGATCCCGACAATCATCAGCAGACCGCTAA
The DNA here is from genome assembly GCA_028875185.1 of Chloroflexota bacterium. Taxonomy (GTDB): domain Bacteria; phylum Chloroflexota; class Anaerolineae; order Aggregatilineales; family Phototrophicaceae; genus UBA6055. The sequence continues at coordinate 26,880 of JAPPFH010000137.1, forward strand.
AGGCGTCAACCAAAGGACGCCCAGGTAAATTATGCCGCGGATCGGCGTCGCCGTTGGCAAAGATTGACAGCAGGCCATCGGCAATCGAGCGCGGTAAATCATCGTTATAATGCGACAGAATGCGAAAGAGGCCTGAGAATTGCGGCAGATTTATCGATGAGATTAGATAGGGCATGCAAATGATCAACATGAGTAAAATGGCAAAACCAATGTAGCTGCGGCGCTCGCGAAAGAGGACCCCGATATACAGCAAGTGGGCGATGCAAGCCATGGCGCCGAGTACAATGAACAGGCTGGACGGGTGCAGGTAAACGCCGATGCCCAACAGCGCGCCCAAAGCGGCGAATGAGACGATGTTGGAGCTAACGCCCCGCGTACGCCGATAGACTGGCAGCGAGCGCGCTAATGCCAGCATAATCGCCGAAACGAGGAAAAGAACAGCCGCATCGCTGGATACGGCGCGCGCCAGCAAAATGCTGTTCATATTGACGGTAACTAGACCGGCAGCGAGCGCAGCGACCGACGGATTAAACAGATGATTGCCAAGCGTGTAAATGATGGCGATTGAAATCAGACTCAGCCAGACGGAGGCGATGCGGAAGCCGATGGTGCCTTCGCCGACAAATGACGTCACAAAGGCGGTGAAGACATGGTAAGCGCCTTCGCGCCCGCCATCCTCGCCGGGAAAGAATACAAAAATATCGCCCTGCCGGACGTTATCGACCAGGCGAATGTTGACGATCTCGTCTTCGCTGAAACCCTGCGGCAGATTCGCGAGGTCGTAGGTGCGCAAAAGAGCGGCCAACAAGAGCAGGACAACCACCACCACATAGCCCGTCGTGGTGGTCATCAGGGCGGTGCCTTTGACTAAATTGATCAAACCGGACTTGGCTGTCATCTTGTCGGCAAGTATAACCCAATTCGTCGGTCAAAGGCTGCTTGTGGCGCCAGTGGCTTAAGCTACGCCAATCGTACCGCTCCAGCGGCGATAAGCTGATGTCCTATGCGCATTCTATTACACTATCTCTATTATATGGGGTTCATGCTGGGCAAATCGGCGCCTTGATTCTGCCCAGCGCTACTGGGCCATCAGATGCGCGTTCCGGAATGATAAAGTCGCCACAGACTTTGCGCATGTTGGCGACGGTGATATAGGCTGGGCGCGGACGATTATCTTCGGGTTCGAGAATGGACCACCAATATTCTTCGTCAGCGGGCTGCCATCCCGGATCGGGCAGATAGATCAGCACCATTAAACCAATCCAAGGGCGCCAATTGGCAATGACGTATTCATAAGCGCGCTCCAGGTATTCGGCTTGTTCGCTTTTGCTCACGCCGAACCATTGATAATCGGGATTGACGCGGTCGGTGGTATAGCCAAATTCCAGGATCGCCATTTGCCGCGCCTCATCGCCATGATTCAGCATGATCTTGCGCAAGTCTTCGACGCGGCGGAAAGTAAACCAGCGGTGCTGCGCTTGCTCGTCATCGGGACCGATCTCGGGCGGGGCGTAACCGGGCGCATGGACGCCCACTACATCGATGTAGCGTTGGAAACCGTGCCGATACATCTGGTCGAAATAGACATCATCGGGCAGCGCCTCATCATTGTTGGTGCCCGTGGGCGCCAAGCCGGCTGAAATCAAGACGGCGCTGGGATCGGTTTCTCGAATGCCGCTGCTGCAAGCAGCCAGCAGTTCGACGTAGCCAGCCGGGTCGGGCTTTTGATCGCCCCATTCGCGGCTGAGATTCGGCTCGTTCCAAATTTGATACGCGCTGACCCGACCCTGATAGCGCGCGGCTACGGCGGCGCAGAACGCGCGCCACTGCGTCATATCAACCGGAGGCGCGTCGCTCGCGATTGAGGCGGCCGGCGTCCGCGCCCAATCCGGCGTCTGCCCCAGACGAACGACCAGTCGCAGATCTCGACGTTCGATTTCGCCGAGAATGCGATCAGCCTGCTCCCAATCCCAGATGCCTGGCTGAGGCTGTATGTCGCGCCAAGCGAAGATTTGCTTCACGTGGCTGAACGACATCAGCCGAGCCAAGTCCAAGTGCAAGCCCGCCTTGCCGCCGTCCCACCACAAGAAGGTGTGTACGCCATAAGTCAGCGAGGGGAAAGGCGCGTCGGCAACGGCGCTCGCTTTGAACGGATCCCAATGCGGCTGCAGGTAACGCCAGCCCAAATAGCCAACGGCGGTTACCAGCAGACAGACGAGCGCCAAGCCAACAAGTTTATGCTTCAAATAGCCCCGCATCTTACGATTCCATGCCTGCCAGGTAATCCTGCTGCCAAGCCTTTATGGAGTCGTAGGCGGGGCGAAAGGTAAAGCCTGGGCCGATAAGGGAGTACGGTACGTTGTCATTGCCGATGTCGTAACCGGCTTGGGGGCCAAAATTGAAATTCCAGACGAAAGCCAGCCAAACAAAGCCCCAGGCTTGCATATTGCTCATGGCTTTCGGGATCCACTCCGCTTGCTCAGAGAGCGTATTATCAAGAGAAAATTCAAAGCCTTGGCGCGCGCCGCCGAGGTCTTCTGACGATGGCCAGCCGAATTCGGTGACGCAAAGCCGCGTATCCCGGCCCGCCGCGCGGATGCGTTGGGCATACCCTTCCAGCGTACTGCGGAAGCTCCAGCTATGATGCCTGTTGCTGAAGGGACTGCGGAAGATCGCGCCCGGATCATCGGGGATATCGAGATAACGGTAATCCGGGCTGATGTTGTAGCCAAGGTGTTTGGCGCCGACGCAGTCAGCCCAATCAAGGGCGCCGGCGTCAATCAGCCGCTCCATGTATTTGAAGTCGTCAACGGCGGAGACGCCATCGTCAACGCCGGTCGGCGATAGGGCGCCACTGATTACGATGATGCCAGGCTCCAGCGCTTTGACCGTCTGGTAACCGGCGCGCAAAAGCTCGACATATTTCTCGGCATTGAGACCGCGCGCCGAGGTCCATTCGCGATTGAGATTCTGTTCATTCCAGATTTCGATGGCGTGAATCTGGCCGGGAAAGCGGTTTAAGATAGCGGCGACGAACTCGGCAAATGCCTGTGGATCGGCGGGTGGACCGCGCCTTTCCATGACCGCGTCCGGCTCGCGCGCCCAGGCTGGCGCCCCTGCAATTGAAAGCAGCATTTTGATGCCAAACTTTCGGGCGCTGGGCATGACGAAATCGAGCAGGCGCCAATCTATCTCGCCCCGTTCCGGTTCGGTATGCTCCCATCGCACCTGCTGCTTCACCCAGCGCATGCCCAGATCGGCCGAAACCGAGCGATACCAACTGTCTTGATGTTCGGGATTGAAGTCGAGCGAAGCCTCCACCTGGATGCCGACCTCGAAACGCGTAACATCGACGGGCAAGGGCGTCGGAATTGGCGGCGGCGTATGTGTTGGCTCAAGCGGGATCTCTTCCAAAAAGAGCGGCATAGTCGGTTCGGGCGGCGCGAAGGTCGGCGTATCGCTGGGCTGTGGCGAGGCGCTCGGCGGCACCACTGTGGCCTCAGCCGCAGCTTCCGTCGCCTCCGCGTTAGTGGCAAGCGAGAACGGATTCCCTGAACCGGGCGCGACGCCAAAGGCATCCGATGTGAAATATATGGCGAGAAATGTGGCTGTCACAAAGATGAATGTGATGGCGAGCCAAATGATTACAAAGCCGCGTATTTGCTTGTGTACAGCTTTGGTAACCATGTCCGCTCCTGCGAGCCGCAGCCCCGTCCGAGATTACACCAGATTGCGCCGGCGCGGGAGTGCGTTTTGCGGCGCTAGCGGGCGCTAGCCAATGCCTGACAAGCCGGGCAAGAACCATCGGGACGGATGATGGCGAAACCCGCCTGCGGATCCGTGCCGTAATGTGTGAAGTCGACATTCCAGACGATCAGCAGGCGGACTTGACCGCTCTGCGACGCGAGCGCAGCCGCCTGCGCCAGCCAAGCCGATTGCTGATGAACGGTCACATCCCGCGCCCAGCTGAAAAAGGGCGGCAGAGCGGGAAGCCCATCGGATGTGAGGTAACCCAGTTCGGTAAAGCAGATAGGCCGGCGCGTGATGCTGATATAGCCATTCAGCATGCCATAGAAATAACGGGTGTAATAGTTGTCGCCGCGCGGGTCGCCGCTGGTCTGATCGGGCGGGACGATGCCCTCGTTGTAATGCACGCCGACGCAATCGAGATAATCCAAGCCTCCGCCCTCGACCATCTGGCGCATCCAGGTGTTGTCCGGCATGACGCGGCCTGGCACTTGGGCGCCTGTAGGGGCGGGCGCCGCGCTGATGACCATCGTGTTGCCGTTGGCGCGTTTGATCTTCTGATAAGCGAGCCGCAGCATTTGCGCGTAGTCGACGCCGCTGATCTGGCCGCGGGGCCATTCGCGGTCGAGGTTCGGCTCGTTCCAAACTTCGATGGCATCGGCGCCTTGCGCCGCGACGCGCGCCAGCCAATCAGTGTAAGCATCTATGTAGCCTTGCCCGCCCTGAGCCAATTCCTCTGGGTTGCCGACCGTGCCGACGAGAATCTTGAAGCCGTTGCTATGCGCGCTGGCGATTGTGCCGCCAATTTCGGGGTGACTGTGATGATAAAATCGCGATTGGATTTTCATCCAGGTCATGCCTGCTTGACGCATCGCGCTAATCGTGCGGCCAGCGTTTGGTTCATGGACGTGGCCGCCAAGCTCGATGCTGATGCTCCCGGGTGGCGGCGCAACCGCTGCGAGCCTGGGGGCGGCCGGTGTGCTGGCTTCGGTTGGCGGCGCCAATACGACGACCGGACGAGGCACTCGCGTTGGCGTTGGTATCGGCGTCGGCGTCGGCGTTGGCGTCGGCCGGAACAAGGGAATAACGGCGCCGCGGCGGGCGCTCTGAACGGCGGTATCGTCAATGACCGCCCAATTGATGGCGTAATTGCCCTCAGGCGCGTCCAAGGTCAGCGCCAGGTCGGCATCGAGATTGCTGACGACTTGGTCGAGCGCGCCCGTCTCGCCTTCTATGGACCAGCGAGCCTGCAATTGCGCCGGCTGGGCTCCGCCGCTGCCACCCTGCTTGAAATTGAGAATGGCGGCAGGCAGATTCGGGCTGTGTCCAGCCGCCAGCAGATCGTCAAAGGCGGCGCCGGCGATCGCATGCGATGTTACGTTTCGCAAGCGTTGGCGCAATGCGGCTGCATCAGTCAGCCAGACGCGCGATATCGCCGCGGCTGATTCGTCCTGATAATCGATGTACGCTGTCTGAATGTTTTGCTGAATGCCTGTCCACGCTTTGTAGCCGCTGAGCGAGGCGCGGATGACCGCGCCGGGCTCGATTGAGCCGGTTTCGCTGGCGGCATCGGCGCTGAGGATCACATCGCCTACTGGGGCGAAGGCATCGTGCCAGCCTATCCGGATTTGCAAATCCCCAACTTCGCGGATGGAGCGCGCGCTCAAACCGAGCAAGACCTTATTTCTAGCGACGGCGCCGGTAACAGCCCGCAGGAGATCACCAACCTCGCCCGTTTCATCGAGTATAAAACTCAGGGGATTGATCAGCGCGCGCAATTGAAGGTAATCCGCCGCTTCTCCAATTCGACGCCAGTCGTAGGCGGCGCTGCGCCAGGCGCCATCCGCGTCCCGTTCTGGCGCGACGACTAATCCCAGGCGCAAGTCTCGCTCAGACAAGCTCGCCGCCAACTCGGAAACGAAGCGCGCAAAGTCGCCGCGATGCTGGGGCGATATTCCGCGATAATCGATGAAGACGCCGTCAAAGCGGTTGTAGCTGGCCAGATCGCTGATGCGGGCGATGTGCTGCTGACGCAATCGCGGGCGCGAGATCAGCGTCTCGATGGTGTTGACATCGATGGCGCGCGGATCAGTGAAGTTTCGGATCGAAGGCATGAAAAGATAGGGTCCATCGACATCGCCGCCAGGCGCCAGGCCCCCGATCAAACCGCCTTCGAGCGTCGGTCTTAAGCCTGCCGGGCTGAGAATCGTGGCGAGCGCGGCGATCTCGGCATCCAGATCTTGCGAGACTTCCTGCGAAATCAAGACGATGGGCGGCGCCTCGCTGATCTGAAAAGCGGCGAGGGCGCGCGGGGCGAAGTCTGCCTTGCCCTGCAGGGCGCCAGCGGCAAACGCGGATGGGATGAAACGCCAGCGCTCCCCGTCCAAGCCGTAGAGCGAAAGGCGGTTTGTGGGCGGCGACTCGGCAGGCGGCATCAGCTCAATTTGCAGGCTCGCGGGTGGGCGGCCGCGCGATTCGATTACGTAAAGCGGGCTGCTGAGGGTGAGAAAGTCTGGCAGGTCTCCGAGCGCTATTGCGAGCCAGCTTGCGCCAGCGCCATTCGCCGATTCAATTTCATCCGTTAGCAGGCGCTCAATCTTAACCGCGTAATCGTCGGCAATTGCGTCCGGCGGCAGGCTAAGGCGGAATTTGGCATCGAGGGCGATTGCGGGCGACGCAGCTTCGAGCGGGCTGTATTGCGCGGCGATCAGGCGGTCGGGCAGATTGATGGGCGGCAGGATGAGACTAAGCGCGCTGAGGAAAAAGGCGATTAGCAAAGACGTAGCGGCGACGAGCCAGCAGCCGGTGCTGTGGCGTCGGGGCAGTGGATATTGCTTTGGTGTGGGCTTTGTCATCTGTCGGCTGCGGCTGGCTGCTAACCCGCCTCGCCCCGCGCGCTTGCCACGGCATTCACCAGAATCCGCGCGCGGCTGCGCAGCTGCGACTTCGACCAGGTCCCATCGCCGACCAGCCAAGCGCCCATGCCGCAGGCGACCGCGCCCGCCCGAATGAATTCGCGCGCATTCTGATCGGTGATCGCGCCGTTGCACATGAAGGTCATATGTTTGAGCGGGCCGAAGATCGCCGTGAAATAATCGATGCCGAGCGCGCCAATCGGGAAAAGCTTGAGCAGCGGCACGCCCATGCCCCAGGCGGCGACCGCTTCCGAGGGCGTGGCGACGCCCGGCCCCATCAATACGCCGCGCGCCATTACCGCGCTGGCGACATCGGGCTGGAAAGCGGGCGAGACGACGAAATCAGCGCCGGCATCCAGCGCCCGCCGCGCTGAATCGACATCGAGCACGGTGCCCATGCCGATGCAAGCTTCAGCGCCAAACTCGGCTTTTAGCCCGCGCATCGCCGCGATCGGCTCCTCCGAGTTCATCATCAACTCGAAGACGCTGATGCCTTCGTTCATCAAGACTTCGGCCACGCCAAGCGCGACATCAGGCGGAAAAGCGCCGCGCATGCCGGCGACGATGCCGGTCGATTCAATCTGACGCAGGGCGGCAACGCTATCCATCAGCCTTGATATTTCCCTTTGGCCTATGTTTGCAACGGCGATGGTTGGTTATCATTCGCTTCGACCTTATGATAGTGGCGCGCGGCAAATTCGCCAATGGAATAAGGTCCAAGGTCCAAGCGAGAAATCGGGATTCGGCCCTGGCGCGCCGACCGCTGTAAACTGATCGAAGCGCGCCCGCGAAAAGTAGCGCAAGGTAAAACGGAGATGGAACCGTGAAGATTCTGGTGGCGGCTGGCGCCTTCAAGCAGAGCCTGACAGCGGCGGAAGCCTGCGCCGCAATTGCGCGCGGTCTCGAGGAATCCAAATTGCGGGCAGCGATCGAGCAGATGCCAATCGCCGATGGCGGCAATGGCACGCTTGATGCATTTCTGGCCGGCGGCGGCGAGCGAATCGCCATCCAAGTATTGGATCCCTTGCTGCGCCCGATCCTGGCGGAATATGGCTTGATCGACGCCGGTCACACTGCGGTGATCGAGATGGCGCTGGCGTCTGGCTTGGAGCTGCTGCAGCCGGCTGAGTTGAATCCGCTAATCGCGACCACATACGGAACCGGGCAATTGATGGCGGATGCGCTAGGGCGCGGCGTCGAGCGGATCATCATCGGTTTGGGCGGCAGCGCCACGGTCGATGGCGGTATGGGATGTCTCTGCGCGCTGGGCTTGAAGCTGCTGGACGCAAGTGGAAACGAGATTCAGGTCGGCGGCGGCGGATTGGCGGCGCTGGCCGCCATAGACGCGGGCGGCTTGGATCCGCGTTGGCGCGATGTCGAAATTGTCATCGCATCCGATGTCGAGAATCCGACCTTGGGCAAGCGCGGCGCCGCGCGGGTATTCGGCCCGCAAAAGGGCGCGGATCCGGCGATGGTGGAGTTGCTTGAGCGCAACTTGGGGCATTGCTTCACGCTCGTTTTCGAGCAGCGCGGCGTCGATGTGAGAGCGGCAGTGGGCGGCGGCGCGGCTGGCGCATTCGCCGCTGGATTGATGGCATTCCTCAATTGCCGGCTGGAATCAGGCATTGACCTGGTGCTGGCGCAAAATCGCTTTGGCGAAAAGCTGGCGGATTGCGCGCTGGTGATTACCGGCGAGGGTCAGATTGACGCGCAGACCCTTGATGGCAAGGGTCCCTTGGGTGTGGCGAAACTGGCGGCGGCGCGGGGCGTACCGACCATCGCTATCGTCGGCGGCTTGAATATCGATGACGGCGCCCTGCGCGAAGCGGGCGTGCAGGCGGCTTTCTCGATCGTGGACAAGCCGATGCCGCTGGAGGACGCGCTGGCGAACGCGCAGGACCTCACGCGGCTGGCGGCGCTGCGGCTCGGTTATGTGCTGCAAATCGGATTATCGTAATGAGCGTAGGGCGCGCCCGGCAAGCGCAAACAATTCTGTTGCGCCTACCAACAGGGGAAAAGCTGCCATAAAATGCCGGCAGAAAGGGGCGGGAAATGCGACGGATCGTCCTGAAGCTGGGCACGAGTGTGCTTACCAAAGGCACACAAAACTTGAATCGGCAGCGCATGCTGGAGCTGGTGCAACAGGTAGCAGGCTTGCACGAGACCGGCTACGAGGTCATCATCGTGTCTTCGGGTGCGCAGACCGCCGGGCGCAGCCAGCTGAACTTCCCCGATTTGGGCAAGTCGGTGCCAGCGAAGCAGATGCTCAGCGCTGTCGGTCAAAGCCATCTCATGCGGATTTATCACGACCTTTTCGATCTTTTCGAGATCACGGCGGCGCAGATCCTGCTGACGCGCGACGACCTCAGCCACCGCGTCCGATATCTCAATGCGCGCGATACCTTGGGTACGCTCATTGAGCAGCGCATCATCCCCATCGTCAACGAGAATGACACGATCGCCACCGAGGAGATTCGCGTCGGCGACAACGACAATCTGTCGGCGCTGGTGGCTAGCGTGGTCGATGCCGACCTGCTGATCATCCTCACCGATCAGCCCGGTATCTTCACCGATGATCCGCGCAAGAATCCGGGAGCGGCGCTGATTCAGAATATCTCGCAGGTGTCGGACGAACTGTTTGAATTGGCCGGGGGCGCTGGCAGCGCTATCGGGACCGGCGGCATGGTCACCAAGATTCAGGCAGCGCAGATTGCCAGCCGCAGCGGCATTGAGACGATCATTGCCAGCGGGAGCGAGACTGATGTGGTTCGGCGGTTGGTGGCTGGCGAGCAGCTGGGTACGCGTATACAGGCGGCAAAGGACCGTTCGGAGAGCCGCAAGCGCTGGCTGCTGACGGATCGAACGCAGGGCTCGCTGGTGGTGGACGCGGGCGCGGCCAGGGTTTTGCTGCGCGGCGGCGCGAGCTTGCTGCCGGTCGGCATACGCGAGGCGCGCGGCGAGTTTGAGCGCGGCGCGACCCTGGCGGTGCTGACGCCGGAGGGGAAGGCGATCGCGCATGGCATGAGCAATTATCGCAGCGAGGACCTGCGCCGGATATGCGGACGCAAGTCAAGCGAGATCGTCGACATTCTCGGCTACAGCTACGGCGACGCGGCGCTGCATCGCAATAACCTGGCGCTGCTCTAGCGCCAATTTAGGCGGATCCACCCAGCTGAAACCAGGCTGTGTTAGAATTGCTTCAGATAGCTTGAAAGCAGGTTTCGGATATGGAAGTCAAAAAGCGCCTATATACGGTGGATGATGTCTTGGAAATGCAGGGCTGGGACGGCAAGCAGGACAGGAAATATGAATTGATCGATGGAGATCTCATTGAAATGTCGCCGACAAATTTCTGGCATGGCAGACTTGCCGGCCGATTGTTTCGCTATATTGAAGACTTCGCTGAACGCCGAGACCTGGGTGCGGCAAGCGTAGAAGCCGGATTCTATTCGTCTGATGATCGCACGACGTTCTTGGCGCCAGATGTATCCTTCTTAAGCAAGTCACATCTGCCCGACCCAGAAGCCTTTGTCTTCGTCGGCGTCATGCCAGACCTCGCCGTTGAGATTATGTCACCGAGCAACACGATGGCTGAATTGCGCCGGAAATCTGCAATCTACCTGGAAAACGGTACTCAAATGGTATGGCTTTTGGACCCGATGAAACGGACCGCTGAGGTTTGTCGCTTAGGGGAAGCTGGGCGATTCCAATATCAGACCATCGAACCTGAGGGCAAGCTGAACGGAGAAGATGTCCTTCCCGGCTTTGAACTCGAATTGCGTCAGCTTTTCAAGAGCTGAACGCGATTAGCCGCTTCGGGTCCCTCAGCTGGTCAAGGCGCGAAATCGACATTCTGGGCTACAGCTACGGCGACGCGGTGCTGCATCGCAACAACCTGGCGCTGCTCTAGCGCTGATTCGTGCTGACTGACCAATTCGCGCCTTGACGTGTTAGAATCGCTGTAAGTGGGATGAGGACAATAACGGGAAATGGAAGTCCAAAAGCGCCTCTATACGGTGGATGATGTCTTGGAATTGCAGGGCTGGGGCGGCGCGCATGATAGCAAATATGAGCTAATCAATGGAGATCTCATTGAAATGTCGCCAGCGAATCTATTGCATTCTTGGCTTGCGTCACGATTAGACAGAACGATCGGCAATTTTGTGGACGAAAACGACTTGGGCTATTCCTTTGTTGAAGGGGGATTTTCCCCACCTGATGATCGCCACAATTTGTATGCGCCCGATGTCGCCTTCGTCTCCAAGACACGGATGCCTGATCCGATTCCACAAAGTTTCGCCGGCTTCATGCCCGACCTCGCTGTGGAGATCGCTTCGCCATCAAATACGGTCGCCAAGCTGCGCGAAAAGGCAGAAATTTATTTGCGCAACGGCACTGAATTGGTTTGGATTTTGTATCCTGATCGCCATAGTGCCGAAGTCTGCCGTTTATCCGTCGATGGATTGATGAATAGAGAAGTCGTCGCATCTGTTGGAAAGCTAGACGGCGATGACGTCCTGCCCGGCTTTGAACTCGAATTGCGTCAGCTTTTCAAGAGCTGAACGCGATTAGCCGCTGCGGGTCCCGGCGCTGGTCAGGGAGCGAAATCGACTGCTGAACCAGGCGCCCGCCAGGTAAATCCAGTACATGACAAACAACACGAGATACTCGATGACGGGAATGCGTATCACCTCGTTCACTTGATAGGGCTCGCACATGACCAGATAAACATATAGCGCGACCAGCAAGAATGAGCTGTAGAAAGCCTGGCGCACCCAGCGCTTTAGCCCCAGCCCATGCATCTGCGTAATCAGAAAGATTGCCGCGAAGCCGAAAAAGAACATCGGCCAGATGTCATTGGCTTGATTCAGCGCGACTTGCACCGCGTGAGGCAATACCAGGATTTCCAGCAAGAACATCCAGCGCTTGTTCAAATGGACGCGCAGGAAAAACAGCGAGCCTTGCGTCATCACCAGCACGACATGCACGAAGCCGACCAAGTGCCCCCAAGTGGGTATCATCGGATGAAACCAAAACGTGTAGATGACGGCGAAGCTGAAGAAATAGCCATGATAACGGCGGAGGCCATCGGTGAAAGCCCGGCGGAACTTCACTTTCTTGCCGAAGAACAAACCGCGCCGCTGGTTCTCCATGCCCAGTATGATAATCAGCATTAAAGCGACGGCGAATTGCGCCGTCCAACTTGGCAAATCCTGCGCGATGCCATCGTAAAACAGCATCGTTTGGAAATAATGCAGAACGACGAAAACGATGTTGACGCCGATCGCCCACAGATTCACCGGGCGCAAGCCCGTCTGATAATCGCGCTTGCTGTATCGCTTTTGGGCATAGGCGATTGCCGCCCAGATCAAGACTTGGTGAAGGGCGAATCCCAGCCAGGCGGTGAGCTGGCCCCAGGCGGTCTGTTCCAACAACTGCCACTCATAGACGAAGCCATCTTCCGGCAGCGGGATTATCTCAAACTGGCTGAGAACGCCGCCCAAGGCGATAATCGCCGCGCAAAGCAGCGCGGAAAACACCAGGCTCCAATTGACTATGCGCTCGCCACTCAAATGAGAAATGAGCATTGGCAAACCCCCGGCGGGTCTGGCGCAGCCTGCCGCTGGTGACAGTCTCCGCGACAAGATCAATTGGGCGGAGTCTAATCCCGAGGCAGCCCTTTGACAAGATGGCGGCGCCAAACGGCATCCACTCGCCGCCTGTTGCTTGACTTGCTTACAGGCGCCAAACTGACGCTCGCGCTTGCAATTCACGCGCTGCTATAGTAAATCTTTTGCTGTGAGCGAGACCAAAGGAAGCGGTGCGCATGGAATTCATTGCCGAAGCGATTGATATGGATCTGATGGGCCTTCGCGCGCAGACGGCGGCAGCGATCTTGGCGCGCAAGACGACTGCGGAAAAAAACGCGGCGCTGCAAGCGATCGCCGATGCCCTTGACGCGAATAACCTGAGCATTCTGGAAGCCAACCGGCGCGACCTGGAGTTGGCGGCGCAAAATGGCGTCGACCCGATATGGATTCGCGACCGCATCGACCTGGAAAAGCGGATGGCGGGCATCATCGCCGATGTGCGCAAGGTGGCTGATTTGCCGGACCCGGTCGGCGATGTCTTGCTGGATAAGAACTTGGATAATGGATTGCAGCTGGTCAAACGCCGGACGCCGCTTGGCGTGCTCGGGACGATCTATGAATCGCGGCCGAATGTGACTGTCGATGTCTCGACATTGGCGCTGAAGACGGGCAATGCCGTTATTCTGCGCGGCGGCTCCGATGTGCTTTACAGCAATATGGAGTTGACGCGCGTGATGCAGGCCGTTTTGGCGGCGCATGAATTTCCGGCGGACGCGATTCAATATATCAGCAGCACCGACCGCCGCTATGTATCCGAGATGCTGCGGCTGTATGAGCGCATCGACATGATTATCCCACGCGGCGGCAACGGCTTGCATACCTTCTGCCGCGAGAACAGCAGCATACCGGTGATCACAGGAGGCATCGGCGTTTGCCATATCTTCGTTGACGCGAGCGCCCAACTCGACAAGGCGCTGCCGGTATTGGACAACGCCAAGACGCAGCGGCCCGCGGTCTGCAATTCGATGGAGACGCTGCTGATTCATCAGGCGGCCGCCGCTGAATTGCTGCCGCAGGTAGTGGCTGATCTGGGCGCGGCGGGGGTCAAGTTTCACGCCGAGGAACGCGCTTACGGGATCGTCGGCGAGGATGAACGCGTTCTGCGAGCGGCTGCTGACGACTTCGACACCGAGTGGTACAACCTGACGCTGAATTTGAAAGTAGTCGATGATGTGGACGAAGCGATCGCCCATATCGCCCGGCACGGCACCCAGCATTCGGATAGCATTCTGACCGAGACGGCGGCGAACGCGGAGCGATTCCTGAACGAAGTCGATTCCGCGGCGGTCTACTGGAACGCGAGCACGCGCTTCACCGATGGCAGCGCCATGGGCATGGGCGCCGAAGTGGCGATCAGCACGCAAAAGCTCCATGCGCGCGGACCGATGGCGCTGGAGGAACTGACGACATATAAGTGGATCGTCAAAGGCGATTATACGACGCGGCCCTAAGCCGAGCCGTTTGGCGGCCGAACCTCCACTTGACAGGCGACGGCGCGGCAGACGATAATGCCGGCAACAGAAAAGCAATATCAAAGGCGATGACGAAGACAGTCTGCATGGGCGCGGCGTCGCGTCTGCTGAATCAGGGAGCGGGTGTCATGGACTGGAAGCGCCCGCTGAGGCAGTTGCGGAATTCCCTTCCGAGCTGACGGGTGAACGGGCGAGCGTTAACGAGCCTGATTAGCCCGCTCCGCTGGTCCGGCGTGAATGGACGAAACGAGCGCGGCGCTGGCGATTGGCGCTGAAACAGGGTGGTACCGCGGGAAGGTTTACGCTCTCGTCCCTGGTGGGGCTGAGGGCGTTTATATTTTGGCGGCTCCCGGCCGATCCGCGGAAGCAATAACGAAGGAGATGAAATGTCTGATCCAATTGGCGAGATTCGCCGGCAGGCGCTGGATGCGCTGCAAATAATCGCTGAGGAGAAGGCGCTGGCAAGCTGGCGCAGCCAATACCTCGGCCGGCGAGGCGCGATTGGCGCGCTCTTCGGCACGATTGGCGGGCTGCCGTCGGAAGATCGCTCAGCCTTCGGGCAACGGGTCAATGCCTTGCAAGCTGAGCTAAGCGAGGCTTTTGAAGCGCGCGAAGCGCTGATACAGAGCCAACTGCTGGCGCGCGATCTGGAAGAAGGCGAGATTGATATCAGCTTGCCCGCTTATCCAAGGCGCGGCGGCGGGCTGCACCCGTCAACCCGCACCCATCGCGAATTTCAGACGATCTGGGCGGACATGGGCTTCCAGGTGTATCAGAGCCGCGATGTCGAGTTAGATGAATTCAATTTCACACTGCTGAATCTGCCGCCGCATCATCCGGCGCGCGATATGCAGGATACGTTCTATACCAAGGATCCGCGCGTATTGCTGCGGACGCATACATCGCCGGGGCAGATCCGCGCGATGCGCGAACTCGGCGATGGCGGCACAAAGCCGATTCGCGTCATTTTGCCGGGCATGTGCTACCGGCAGGAGCAGGTGACCGCGCGCAGCGAGATTCAGTTCACGCAGGTCGAGGGGCTGGCGATCGGGCGCAATATTCGCATGAGCGACCTCAAGGGCACGATCGCCGAATTCGCCAAACGCATGTACAACCCCAGAGCGAAGGTGCGTTATCGGGCGTCATATTTCCCCTTCACCGAGCCGAGCATGGAAGTTGATGTCGAATGCTTCCTTTGCGGCGGCAAAGGTTGCCGCGTTTGCAAATACACTGGTTGGCTGGAGATCGCCGGCAGCGGCATGGTGCATCCCGATGTGCTGCGCAACGGCGGCTATGATCCAAGCGTGTGGAGCGGCTTCGCCTTTGGCATGGGCCCCGAGCGGATCACGATGCTGAAGCACGGCATCCAGGATATCCGCTATTTTTGGGACAACGATTTGCGCTTCTTGCAGCAATTCTAATAGGAGCGAACGAGAAGTGACCGCTATCTCCAGGGCGCGGCGCGTTTTGTCCGGTGCCGAGCGCTTGATGACGCGTTGGATCTGCGCCATCCCGATTCTGCTCTTGGTCACCGCCTTGAGCGCGCGCCAGCTTGACCTAATCGTGCCCGAGGTGGACGAATTCTATTTCATGAATGACGCGGGCATGGTTAGCGGCGGTCCCTATTCGCCAATAGAAGTGCTGGAGTCGGTCGCGCGGAACAGCCCGAATCACGCGCCGCTATACTTCATTCTGCTCAACCTATGGGGACACCTTATCGGAAGCGAGATCGCGATTCTGCGTGTGCTTACCGTCTTCACCGGTTTGCTATCGCTGGCGATGATCTATCGGCTGACGCGGGATACCGTCGCCCCGCTGGCCGGGCTGCTGGCGCTTATCGTCCTCGCCAGCAACGCCTTTTACAATTTCTATTACGCCAACGCGCGCATGTACCCGCTGCTTCTGTTGACCGGCGCAATTACGCTCTGGTTGTACCTGCGCCTGTGCCAAGGCAAGGGGGCAGCGAAGAAGAGCGATTATGTGGCGCTGACGGCCGCCTGTTACGCGCTGGCCAACACGCACGTATTCAGCGCGCTGCTTTTCGTCGCGTTGGGCGCTTTTCATCTGCTGCATGTGCAAAAAGACCGGCGTTGGCTGCAAATTGCGCTGGCTGTTGGCGCCGGTCTGCTGCTGTTCTCTCCCTGGTTGGGCGTCCTGCTCACTCGCGGCGTCGAGCGAACATACGCTTTCTGGCAGGCGGAGAGCGCTGATCTGGGCGAGGTGCTGGCCGCCCTGCACGCGGTCGGATTCAATGGCAGCATGGTCTTGCTGCTGGCGGCAGTCGCTGGCGTCGTTTTAGGTTGGCGCCAGCGCGCGATCTCCCTGGCGGCTCCGCTCCTGATCAGCCTTTATTTCTTGATCGCCTTCAGTCTCGTGGCGCTTCTCAGCGACGCCTTCGCCGTAAGCAAAGCGCGCTTTACCCTGGGCGGCTGGCCAGTCTTCCTGCTTGTGGCTGCTGGCGGGCTCTACGGCTTGTATCGCTGGCGGCGGTGGCTGATCATCGCAGTCCTGCTTTGGCCCCTGGCCGGCATCGAATTTCAAAGCGCTGCCGATTGGAGCGCCTTGTTCCGCGGGCGCGAGCTGCCCTTCGCGCAGCCAGCCTGGCATATCGTCAGCCGGCAGGCGCGGCAGTTAGCGATTTCGGCGCCCATCGTTACTTATGGCGTTGACCTCACCTCTCTGCATTGGCCCGCCTATATCAATTATCCGCAGAGCCGCTATTATTTTGACGATCGTGGTCTGGAGCTTGTCACGCCAGTGGATACAAGCGAATTTAGGATATATGTCGGGCAGAACGCAGTCGTCCAGCCTTTCCTGCGCGTCTTTTATCAGACGTCCACAATAGATGCTGAGGATGCGAGCGAGCTTGAAGCCTTTATGCGCGGCGCCAATTACGAGGAATGCGCGGCTTTTGAATTCGGCGTCGATACGGTATTTGTAACCTACGGCTGGCCCGTGCTGAATTGCCAGAGCGCAACGACGATTTTTGAAGGCTCGACAGACCTGATCGCTTATGAATTCTTCGGCGCCACTGTCAATGCGGCCGGCGACAGAGCGCTCTTGGTCGACCGATGGGCGGCGAGGGATGCGGAACCGGCCGAGGGCATCCGCCTGTCTCATCAGTTGATCAGCGCCGACCGGGGGAATGTCGCGCAACTCGATTTGCCGCTGGTCCACGAAGGCGAGCTGCGTCAATTCTCAATCGATGTCTCTGAAGCGCCCGCTGGCAAATATCGTCTGGTGGCGATTCTCTATGAAAAAAACAACCGAGAAAGATTCGACTGGAATGACAATCCGGGCAATCCGCCCACTATGCTGACTTTGGCTGAATTGGAGATACCGGCTCAGCCGTCTCCGGCACAGCAGTAAACGCGAAAGGAATTGGCTTGCTATGCTAGTCCCCGTTTCTTGGCTGAAAGACTTTGTCGACATTGATGCGCCAGTCGAATTGCTGGCCGAGCGGCTGACCGTCGCCGGGCTGGAAGTGGCGCATCTCAAGTATATTGGCTTGCCGCAGCAGAGCGTGCCGGGCGTGCGGATGCCGCGTTCGGATCACCTGGTATGGGATCGCGAAAAGCTGCTGCTGGCGCGCATAGTCGAAGTACGGGCGCATCCCAATGCCGACCGACTGGTGCTGGCTATGGTCGATTATGGCGGCGCCGAGTTGGAGCAATGCGTCACCGGCGCGACCAATCTCTTCCGCTACAAGGATCAGGGACCCATCGATCCGCCAATTTGGAGCGCCTTCGCGATGCAAGGGGCCGAAGTCTGGGATGGGCACAGCGACAAGCCAAAGCGCATGACGCTCAAGGGCAAAGAGCTGCGCGGCATCTATAACAAAAGCATGGTCTGCTCGGAGAAGGAGCTGGGGATATCGGATGAGCACGAAGGCGTCATCGTCATGGAGCGCGAGGCGCATTATGTCGCTGGAGCGCCGCTCGCCGATGTGCTTGGAGACGTCATTCTGGATATCGAATTCACGCCCAATCTGGCGCGCTGCTTCAGCATGATTGGCGTGGCGCGGGAGGTGGCGGCGATCCTCGGCGTCGAAATGCGCTATCCGGCTTATGACTTCGTCGCTGAAGGCGATCCAATCGAGGGGCAGGTGAAAATCGATATCCGCGAGCCAGAGTTGAATCCGCGCTTCACCCTGACGCTTCTGCGCGACACGCATGTCAAAGCGTCGCCCTTCTGGCTGCAACATCGCCTCAAACTGATCGGCCAGCGTCCGCGCAACAATATCGTCGATGTGACCAATTATCTGACCTTTGAACTGGGCCAGCCCATGCACGCTTTTGATTACGACAAACTGGTCGAGCGAGCTGGCGGCATACCGACCATCATCACGCGGCTGCCACAGCCCGGTGAGCAGTTGGAGACGCTGGATGATGTCGTTCGCGATTTGGGACCGGAAACAATACTTGTGGCCGATACTGCCGGCGCCCTGAGTTTGGGCGGGGTCATCGGCGGGGGCGATAGCGAGATCAGCGCGGCGACCAAAAACGTGCTGCTGGAAGCGGCCGCCTGGAACAATATCAGCATCCGCAAGACAATTCGCGAGCAACGTGTCCACACTGAGGCGTCGACCCGCTTCAGCCGCGGCGTACACCCGTCGCAGGCGATCTTGGGCTGTGGGCGCGGCATCGAGTTGATGCGGCAGTTGGGCGGCGGCACGGTCGCGAGCGGTGTTATGGACACATATCCGCGGCCGCCGGAAACAGCAACGGTAAAGGCGAGCATGAAGCGAATCAACCAGCTTCTGGGCATGGACGTCGCGATTGAGCAGGCGGCTGATGTGTTGCGGCGGCTGGAATTCGAAGTGACCGTAACGGGCGATGTCATAAAGGCGACAGCGCCTGATCACCGCTTGGATATCAGCGCTGATCCAGTCGTCGGCCAGCATGACCTGCTGGAAGAAATCGCCCGCGTCATCGGTTACGATCAGATTCCGGATACGATCATGGCGGACGAAATGCCGCCGCAGCGCGAGAATACGACGGTGCTGATTGAAGAACGCATCCGCGATATTCTGGTGGCGGCTGGCTTGTATGAGGTGATCAATTATCGCTTCACCAGCCGTGAGAGCGAAGCGCGGTTGACGCCGGCGGACGCGCGGTCTTCACTTCCGCCGGTGGGTTACGTGGAGATTGCCAATCCGGCCGCCAGCGAGCGTGACGCGCTGCGCCACACGCTTATGATCAATATGCTGGAGAACGCGACCAATAATGCGCGTTACCAAAAGACGCAGCAGCTATTCGAAATCGGCAAGGTCTATCTGGCCGGGGATGATTTGCTGCCAGAAGAGCCGATGCGACTAGGCATTTTCTTGACCGGTCCGCGCTATCCCTCGTCTTGGAACACCGGCGAGAACACTGGCGATATGGACTTCTACGACTTGAAAGGCGTCGTAGAAAACCTGATGCATGCCTTGCATATTGACCGCGTCGCAATAGAGCGCGGCACACATTGCAGCCTGCATCCCGGACGATCGGCCGATCTGCTGGTTGCAGGCGAGCGCATCGGCAGCTTCGGCGAGATACACCCGCAAGTGGCGGCGTGCTTTAAGCTGACGCAAGCCAAGGCGCTTTACGGCGAGTTCGCTGTCGAGCCCTTAATCCGGCGGCAGCAGCGCCTGCACGAGATTGAGGCGCTGCCGACAACGCCGGCCGTGCTTGAAGATATCGCGCTGGTGGTGAATGCGAACACGCCGGCGAGCGAGGTGGAAGCGGTGATCCGGCAGGCGGGCGGTCGCTTGTTGAAAAGCGCGCTGCTCTTTGACGTCTATACCGGCGATCAGATCCCGCCCGGCAAAAAGAGTCTCGCTTATGCCCTGACGTATCAAGACAACAATAAAACGCTGACGGACAAGAACGCAGCCAAAATTCGCAAGAAGATTATCGGCGCCGCCCGTCACCGGCTTAAAGCCGAACTGCGTGCGCAGTAGATACGACTGTGGCGATGGGCGACCCAATGGGTAGCCCCTACATCTTTTGCGCTCCATCGGGCGACTCACCGAGTCGCCCCTACAAGGCTTGTCCGCTACTGTGGAACGCCTGATTTCCGCACGTCTTACCCCATCCCCGGCCCTTCCCCAGTGAACTA
>JAPPFH010000099.1 GCA_028875185.1 Chloroflexota bacterium
AAGGGGCCGGGGGATGGGGGTTTGTCGCGCTATCAATGAAATTCACCACACCCCGCTCATCCGTCCAGGCGGTAGAAAGCGGCGGCGTTGTCGCGGAAGAGTTTCTTCAACTCCTCAACTGTGGATCCTTCGACCGCCCATTCAAGCGTCTCCACCCAGCGCGGATATTCCGTCGCTTGATAGGCGACGGGCCAATCGCCACCGTACATCACGCGGTCGAAGCCGAAGCACTCGATAACGTGATCGATATAAGGCTTGAGCTGCTCTGGGGTCCAGTTGTCATGATCCGCCTCGGTGACCAGGCCAGAGATCTTGCACCATACATTGGGAAACTGGGCCAGCGTTCGTATTTCGGCGCGCCAGGGATCCATAAGACCGTTCTTGATATCGGGCTTGCCAATGTGATCGAGGATGAATTGGACATCCGGGCACTGCGCCACCATCTTGATGGTATTGGCCATTTGCGGGTGATGGATGCAAATGTCGAAGTTCAGGCCGTATTCGGGTAAAAGCTGAACGCCGCGCACGAAATCCGGGCGCAGGCAAAACTCGATATCCGGTTCAAACTGAATGATGCGGCGGATGCTTTTGACGCGCGGGTTGGCGGCCAGCTTCTCCAGCGCCGGACGGGCGGCATCGCCAAGTTCCAGCGGCGCCCACGGGACGATTCCTTGTAGCCGGCTGTCTTGATCGGCCAGGCTGTCGACCCAGTCCGCTTCTTCCTGGAATTGGGAGAAGTCCACCTCAGCTTGCAGAAAGACCATTTTCTCGACATCCACCGGTCCACAGGCACGATCATAATCTTCCAGCAAGTAAGGCTTGTTCAGCAAGGGGATGTCATCCAGCCAGGGATAGCGCAGACGCTGCGGGTCCCAAACGTGGAGGTGCGTATCAACAAGCGGAAAATCCAACATGGTTTCACTCCCTAACAGACTAATGAATCGCGCCATGCATGGTCAGTCCATTCATTTGGACATTGTGCGACGCATTCAATGTATCTAACCTTGAGAATGCTGTCAAAAGCTTGTCGGCGGGCAGCTGCGCGCAAACACGACTCCGGTTGCAGGCGCGATATTCACGGTGAACGCATCATGCAGCCCGCCATCAAGAAGTTGAAAAAACGCCTGAACGCGCCTTGACCGCGCGCTCGTACCCCTCGTTATGCAGAAAGCAAATACGCGATGATGTGCCCGATCTCCGCTTGCGTCAAGCGATCGGCGAAATTGGCGGGCATGGAATTTGCGTAGCCGTCCACCAAGTAAGCGCCGGGCGATACAATCGATTCATAGAGATATTGCGCTGTAGACAGCGGCCGCCGCCGCGTCGCGGCAGCTGCGGCAATGCCTGTAAACGATGGAGCGACACGCCCCTCTCCTGATACGTGGCAGGCGCTGCATTGGAAAGCCTCGATCAGCGCTTCGCCTTCCTTGACAGATGCGCCCGCGAGCGCCGCCGCCACGTCCGTCGCGTAAGATTGGGCGTCGATAGCGGGAGAATTGGTCGATTTGGATGTGCTGGAGGCGACGAATGCGCCCGCGAAAACGACCGTGACGATGATCAACAGCGCGACAGTAAAGGCGAATGCCGTCCGCTGACTTAGCCGCATTGGACCGGTGTTAGGCACGCCAAGGGCACGCTTACAACAGAAGCCGGTCGAAGATCATCGCCAGGAACAGCAGCGCCAAGTAGAGCGAAGAATACTTGTAAAGCGCGCGGGCTGTCGCTTTGTCGGCTCGGTGGATGAGCTTTCCAGCCAAGCCAATAAGTATCAAGCCAAGAATCGCGGCAATGGCAAGAAAGAAGCGATCCAACATCACAGGCGCCTGCGGCAGCAACAGCAGCAAAGCTGGCGACAAGCTGATGATCACCAGCTGAATGGAATAAAACAAGATTTGCAAGCGGGTCACGCTTTCGCCGCGCGCCACTGGCATCATGGGAATATCAGCGGCGGCATAATCCTTGTTGACCAGGATCGCCAGCGCCCAGGAATGCGGCGGCGTCCAGTAGAAGACGATGGCGAACAGAATGAATGCCTGAAGCTCAAGCGCGCCACTCGCCGCCGCCCAGCCCACCAGCACCGGCATGGCGCCAGCGCCGCCGCCAATCAGGATGTTGACGACCGTGTTGCGCTTCAAAATCAGCGTGTAAATGACGACGTAGTAAATTGCCCCAGCCAGCGCCAGGACTGCTGCCAGCCAATTGACAAACAAGCCCAGCACCAGCACTGAGGAAGACACAAGCGCCATGCCAAACGCAAGAGCCTGGTTCGCGGAAACGCGGCCCGATGGAATCGGACGGCGAGCGGTACGCGCCATCTTGGCATCGATTTCGCGGTCCAGGTACTGATTGATCGCGCTGGCGCCGCCTGCGGAAAGCGCGCCGCCAAGAATGGTCAGCGTCAAGAGCTCTGCCGGCGGGAACGCGTCGATCGCGACGATCATGCTGGTCACGCAGGTGAAGACGAGCAATATGACAATGCGCGGTTTCATCAGCTCGATGTACGGTCGTGGCGAGACGCCAAACGCCATGTTGCTGCGGAGCGTTCTTATCATAGGTTTCCCGTCTCAAGTCCTTCTCTGTTCATGCCTTCCATGATCGCCAGCGTGACGAGCAGTCCCCAGACGGCAGCCGCCAAGCCGACATGCAGCGCGCCCCATTCCCTGCCAGCCGAGCTGAGCACAAACAGCGCCCCGGCCACAATCTGCACGATGTGAGTGACAGCGGCGCCGAGGGCAATCCGTCTTGTCAAAGGCTCGGTCCGATACCGATGGACTTGCCATATCAAAATGAATAGCGCGACGCTCATCGCCGCCACAGACAATCGGTGGATCATATTGATGATCGCCAGCTGGCCCTGCGCAACGGGCAGAATGACGCCGCCATCGCATAGGGGCCAGGTCGTGCAAGCCAGCGTTGCGCCGCTTCCCCGTACCAAGGCGCCGGTCAATATAACGACGAACGCCATGGCTGCGTTGGCCGCCGCCTGCAAGGGTATTGAATCGCTGTGCCTCGCCGGCGTTGGGAGGCGCCAAGCCAAGACCGCCGCGCCCAGCAGCGCCGCCAAGAGCAGCATGGCAACGCCCAGGTGCAAAGTAACAAAGGTCGGCGGCAGCTCCAGGAAGACAACGATGGCGCCCAAAGCGCTCTGCGCCACGAACAGAATGGCGGCCGCAATCGTCATCCGCAGCACGCGCCGATTGTCTTGTCGATAGCTCCGCCAGGCGGCCGCCAAGGTCGCCAAGCCGAAGAAGCCGATCAGCAGGGCGAAGAGACGGTGCAGCCACTCAATCCATGCGGTGATGTTATCCAGCGGCGGAAAGATAGTGCCGTTGCAGAGCGGCCAATCGGTGCCGCAGCCCAGGCCGGATTCCGTCACCCGCACCACCGCGCCAAAGACGATCAAGCCCAGCGTGAGCGCCGCTGTGGAAAGTGAAAGAATGACAAACGTAGAACTTCGCGCTGCTTCCACGCTATGGTCGACCATGAGGAATGAATTCGCTGGAAAACATTGTGCCGAAATACCTTGTCACAGCTCTCGCTGTATGGCAGGGTCAAGGTATTTTTCCTTCCGCGCCACCTGATATTGAGCATAGTTGAGCTTTTCATCCAGCGCGGTGGCGTGTTCCGTATTAATCCGGTGGCTGATCTCAACGCGTGACTCCAGGCTGCGCTCGGCAGTGTCACTCGGCGTCATATAGCGCAAGCACGCCTGCGCCCATCGTGGATCAGCGCTCCTTTCCTGATTGACAATCTCGCCGGCTTTAGCGAAAGTGAACCAGTCCCAGCCATGTTCCAGCCAGAGTTGACGCTCCAGCGCTTGCATGAAGCCGCCGTCCAAACCAGCCCAACCACGATAATGTCCGCATAACGGGCGTACGTCTCCTCGCCGCTCGATGATCTGTTTCGCCTGTTCGCGCTCGACATAAGCCCAATAGTGTCCGGTCGGCATATCGATGAATGTCGGCGCGAAGACATGTCCGCCGAAGTGCGTAACCCGCCAGACGCGCAGGCCGGCGCTTGATAAGTTGTCGCGCATATATCGGTAGAGTGGATAGCCAAACTTGGCGCAGGCGGCATCGACCGCGCCATGGGTGCAGATCAGAATATCGCGCGTCCCCTCATGCTCGGGCAGGCGATAAGGCTCATAGTTGACCAGGCGCTCCCGATCCTGATAAAGCGACCAGATCAGTGGGCCGCACTCGTTCTCAGGCACAAGGTATTCAACCTTGTCGAACTGCGACATCAAGCCAGCGGGCCGACTGTACAGCATCACCCGGCGAAAACCAGGGCAAGCGTATTCGGGATCGGGCGCGATGGCCAAGGGCAGATGCGAATAGCCTTTGCCGTCCTTATATTCCTGCAACCAGACGCCCAGCAGGTCAATGACTTCCTGCGGCAAGGGACCTGCTTTTTGCATCATGTCAAGGCGCCAGGGCAGCGGTGTCTCCACCACAATCGCGTTCTTGAAACCATGAGCGCGCCCGCCCGGGTCCAGCCCGCGCGCTTTAGCCAGGCAATTGCAGTAGGGCTTGCTGCTCACGGAAGCTGTCTCGTCGGCTCTTGAACGCGACCATTGAGCTGGTCCGGCGACTTGGCTTGGCGCGCCCCAGCGCGTCCGATGGGGACACACATAGGCGTGTCGGTCACCGGGTCGGTCACGATGGTCGATCTAAGGCCGAAGACCTGGAAAATGTTCTCCGCGGTCATGATTTCTTCGGCTGTGCCCTGCACGACAATCTGACCTCCGCGCAGAGCGACAATGGTGTCGGCATAACGCGCCGCATGATTGAGATCGTGCAGAACCATGACGATTGTACGGCCTTCGGCATTCAAGCTTTGCAGCAGATCCAGCACATCCATCTGGTAGGCCAGGTCGAGAAAGGTCGTCGGTTCATCCAGCAGCAAGATTTGGGTCTGCTGCGCCAGCGCCATGGCGATCCAGGCGCGCTGACGCTGCCCGCCGCTGAGCGTGTCCACCGGCCGGTCGGCGAAAAGCGCAAGGTTGGTCGTGGTCAGCGCCTCATTGACAATGCGTTCGTCCTCGCTGCTCCACTGCTGAAACCAGCTCTGATGCGGATAGCGTCCCTGCGCGACCAGTTCATGCACGGTCAAGCCTTCCGGCGCCCTTGGAGATTGCGGCAGAATCCCGAGCTGACGCGCCAATTCCTTCGCCTTCAATTTGTGAATGTCGCGGCTGTTGAGATAGACGCTGCCATGCGTCGGCTTAAGCAGGCGAGAGACGCCGCGCAATAACGTGGATTTGCCGCAGCCGTTGGGCCCCACCAAAGCGGTCACCGTGCCCGGCGCGATTGACAGATCCAGTTCGCGCACGACTATGGTTTTGCCGTCGTAGCTTAGCGACAGCTTCTCCAGGACGATCAACTTACTTTCTCCACGCCTCTTCACTCCACCGCTGCTTAAATGGCTGTCCCCGTGTATGACGACGGAGACAGCCGCCGTAACTTAGCTCGCGTCCTGCCAAACGATCACGAAAGATTCCTGCGGCGCAAAGCGGGTCAAATGATCGTCCACAACAGTCTTCGCCCGTTCAAAGCCAGCGCGGTCATCAGCCTGGATATCGATGACCAGCGCGCTTTCACTGGCGCGCATCTCGCAATAGGCGAAGCCGAATTCCACTTTTCCCAGCCCATTGTCGCAGGTGGCTTTCACCTTGCGATCAAAGTGATTGCACAAGGCTTTGAGATAGCGCGAGGCTTTGACGGTCGGCACGTTTGCCTGTGTCTTGTGCATGGTCACTCGCCCGCCAGGACGCTGGCTTCGACATCATCCAGCACAGCCATCGCCGCCAGCGGACCGCCCACACTGGTCCACAGCGAGCCGTCTATGACCACGACGCGGTCATTTTGAACAACTTGCAGACTCTGGAACAGCGGATTCTCCAGCAACTCATCCAGCGCCTCGACCGCATCGCCCTGCCCTTGCAGCGTGCCGAGGAAAGCCCAGTCGACATCGATAATGCCGACCGATTCCAAGCTGAGCGGCGCCGAGTGCGGGTGGCCCTGCTGCAGCTCGGGGATTTCAAGCGGCGGCTGCAAGCCCACATCGATCAGGATGCGGCTGGAGAAGGTCGTTGGCGCCATGATTTGCGGTCCTTCCGCCGTCCAGCGACCAACGATGAACATCTCATCGCCGGCGGCCCCCAGGTTCGCGCCGAGCGTTGCCACACGCTGATCGTAATCGGCCAAAACGGCATCGGCTTCAGCGCCCATATTCAGGGCTTCGCCGACGCGCGCGAATTGCGCGCGCCAGTCTTCGTCGAAAGTGGCTGTGTTATAGACCGGCGCGATGGCATTAAGTTGCGCCAGCACATCCGGGTTGCTGTAGCCAGCGAAGAGGATCAGATCGGGCTGCAAACTGAGGATGACTTCCAGGTTGGGCCGGAAGAATGCCCCCACCGACACGGTATCTTCGGGCAGGCGCTCATCCAGGTAACGCGGCGGCGTCATTTGTCCGCGCCCATTGGTTGCGCCAATCGGCTCGACGTCCAGCGCCAGCAAACCATCGATGTCGCCTTCCTGCAAGGCGACCACGCGCTGCGGCGCATCCGGCACGCAGACGGTCACACCGACCGCATCGACGACCGCGCGCAAGCCCGAGTCACACTCCAGCGGAATCAGCCGCGCGATCTCAGGCGCCATGTTCTCAAGCAAGTATTGCAGGCTCAGCACCGTGCTGAATTGCAGCGCGTCATCATATTCATCGGAGACGAAGAAGACGCGATCGTCCTGCACCACGTCAAGCTTGCTCAGCAAGGCATCCGCGCTGATGACCTCGCGCGCCGCGTCGCTGCCGCCTTCATAGAATTGCAGCGCCAGGAAGACCAGCAGATCGGTATCCAGAATATCGATGCGCTCTTCGCTCAGGTAGTAGTAGAAGCTGTCGCCGGCCAGTTCGTTCTGTTCGGCGGGCACGACAAAGCCCAAGTCGGTGAAGAAGCGGCCGCGGCCATCCTGCCCGGTGTAGTAGCCGTAGGTCTCGGCGGTCTTATAGGCCACTGATACGGTCGCGCCCTGGAATTGCGGATAGCGGTTCCGCGCCTGCGTCAGGCTGGATTCCACCGCGCCGATGGCGGCCTCGGCCTGCTCCGACCGGCCCAGCGCTTTGCCAATCAGGCGGGTCGTCTCCTGCCAGGGCATGCCAAAATCAACATAGGTGTCGTATTGCGCAAGGGTGGGCGCAATCTGCGACAGGAATTCGTATTCTTCTTGCGTGATGCCGGAATCGACCGCGCTGATGAGATCGGGCGCCAAAGCCAGAATGGCTTCGTAATTCAGATTGCCGTAAGGCATGTTGAGCGCCTGCGGCTGTACGCCGCCCGACTCATCAATCGCCCAGGGGAAGATGGCATTCTCGGGATCGCCATACCAATAACGCACGGCGACCGGCGTCACGCCTAGCGCCAGCAGCGGATCCTGCTCGGTAAAGCCGATGGAGACGATGCGCTGCGGCTCTTCGGTGATGGTGGTGCTACCGAACTTGTGCTCGATGGTCACCGGGAAAGCGTCTTCGCTCTCGTCGGCCGATACGAATCCGAAACTCGCCAGGAAGAGCGCGAGCAGGGCGAAGATGATGATGCTGCGAGTGTTCATTGTGTTCTCCTACTAGATACTAGACTTGTAGAGCAAATACGCGAAGTACGGCGCGCCAATCAGCGCCGTCACAATGCCGAGAGGAAGTTCCGAGGGCGCGATTACCCAGCGACCGATGAGGTCGGCGGTCACCAGAAGCGCGCCGCCAAAAAGCGCGGCGATGGGAATCAAGCCTTCGTGCGCGGGACCGGTGAGCCGGCGCGTGATATGCGGCGCGACCAAGCCAACGAAGCCGATCGTGCCCGATACCGCCACCGCCACCGCTGCCAGCGCAACGCTTATGGTGAGCAAAAAAAGGCGCTGCGCCTCGACTCTGAGGCCTAAGCCCAGAGCGATGTCTTCGCCAAACGCGAGGATGTTGAGCTGGCGGGCGGAGAAAATCGCCAGCGGCAGCAGTACGATCAGCCAGCCAGCCAGCGTATGAACATGTTCCCAGTTGCGCCCGTAAACGCTGCCGGCCAGCCAGATATGCGCCTGCTGCACATCGCGGATATCGCCGAAGACCAACATAAAGGCGGTCGCCGAGGTTAGCATCGCCGCGACAGCGACGCCGATAAGTATCAGACGAATCGGACTGCTGCCGCCCTTTTCCCAGGCGAGGACATAAATCACGAGCGCTACCAGCAACGCGCCGCCAAAGGCGGCGAATGGCAAGAGCGCCATGGGAATGTCCTTAAACCAGACGATGATGCTAACCGCAGCCAATCCCGCGCCCGCGTTGACGCCAAGGATGCCGGGCTCCGCCAGCGGATTGCGCGTGACGCCCTGCAGGATCGCCCCCGATGTCGCTAAAGCCATGCCCACCAGGAAGGCGGTCAAGATGCGCGGCAGGCGAAAAGTGAAGACCACCAGATTGAAACTGCGCCCTTCCGGATGGTCATCAGGCAGGATGCCTATCAGCGTACGCGCCACTTCCAGGATGGAGATATCGTAAGCGCCATAGCTGATGCTCAAGACCAGGACGACAGTTGTCGCCGCCAGGATGACCAGCGCGGCGGGCGGCGCGCGGCGGTCGATCTTCAGCGAGAAGAGCCACCGTCCCTGACCGACGGTGATCCAGCTCGCTGTGGCGCGATGCTTTGTCTTGCTCATCAACGTCTTACCCGCCAGCGCGCCAGGTAGATGAAGAAAGGCGCGCCGACCAAAGCCATCATGACGCCGACCGGTATCTCCTGCGGCCGCAGCGCGATCCGCGCCGCCACATCGGCGACCACAACCATGACGCCGCCCAGCACACCTGAATAGGGAATCACCCAGCGATAATCCGGACCGACAATGAAGCGAGCGATATGCGGGGCGACCAAGCCGACAAAACCGATCGGTCCAGCCAAAGCGACGGCGCCGCCAGCGAGCGCAACCACAATCAAGGACGCGAGGACCTTAATCGCGACCGTGTTCTGTCCCAGCCCTTTCGCCACATCTTCGCCCAGGCTGATAGTGGTGATCTGCCGCCCAAGCAGAAATGCGCCAAGGGCGCCGAAAGTGAGAACCGGCGCAATTTGCGTCAGGAGCGGCATATCCCGCCCAGCCAGCGAACCAGCTGTCCAGAAGCGAATCTGGTCGAGCGTTTCGCGGTCAGAAATGAGGATCAGTGTCGTCAGCGCCGCGAGAAATGCGGTGACGATGACGCCGGCAAGGGTAAGGCGCAGTGGCGTTGGGCCGCCCCTCCCCGCCGAGCCCAAGCCGTAAACCAAGGCGCCAGCCGCGGCCGCGCCCAACATACCAGCCATAGCATAGACGCCGAGCGACGAGACACGCAGCAGAAATACAGTCACCACAACGGCAAAAGCCGCGCCGGCGTTGATACCCAGAATGCCGCTGTCCGCCAGCGGGTTTCGCGTCAGCGCTTGCATAATGGCGCCCGCTACAGCCAAGGCGATGCCCACCAGCGCCCCAGCCAAGACGCGCGGCAGGCGAACCGTCTGTATGATGAGATGCTCGAATTCTGTTGCATCCGGCTGCAGCAGCGCGCTGAATACGGTAGCGCGCTCGATTTCCGCCGCTCCAAGCGTGACGCTCCAGAGCAAACTGGCAAATAACAGCAGCGTAGCCACAATTAATCCTGGCGGCAACAGCCGTCGATTATTCAACAGGCGAGTGGAATTGCTGTTATCTGATCGCAAACCGGCGAAAGGTCTCTCACTCTAGTGAGCGGTCGAAGCATAGGCAACAGCATTCATGATAGAGAGGTCTACCTGGCATTTCCACGCGCGCAGTTAAAGCGCGTTCGCGCGTCCGGGCAATTGGAACTGATGTCTCGCTTAAGGGAAACAGCTATTGACGCGAAAGAATTCAGGAACCGGTGTTAAGGACTTTGTTAGGGAATGTATATTCAATCTTGACCCGTGTTTAAGTTTTGATAGAATTTTGCAGTTTTCACCATCAGAAACTAAGTTAATATTAGTGGCATAATTTTCTGACGGGAGCGCAAAGACTGGACAGCATCCATGACCGTTGGTGTATTGCTTGCGCAGATTGGCACGCCTGACGAACCGACCACCGAAGCACTGCGGATCTACTTGAAAGCCTTTCTTTCCGACCGCCGCGTGATCGACTATCCGCCAATTCTATGGCAGCCAATCCTGCGCGGCATCATCTTGCGCGTTCGTCCGAGAAAGTCGGCTGCGCTCTACGCCCGTATCTGGACGGAGGAAGGATCGCCACTGCTGGTGCATTCGCAAGCGCAGGTAGAGGCGCTGCAAGAACGGCTGGGTAAACATTACCGTGTCTTGCTCGGCATGACATACGGCAACCCAAGCATCGAGCAGGCGATGAGCGAATTTGAACGAGGAGGCGTCGAACGCATAGTCGTCTTGCCGATGTTTCCCCAATACTCGTCCACCACAACCGCGTGCATCTATGACGCGGCTTATCGGGCAGCGGCGGGAACCATGTCCAATTGGAACGCGCGGCTGAAGCGAACGATGCCCGCATTACACTTCATCGCGCCCTTTTACGATCATGCCGGCTATATCAGCGCGCTATCGAAGCATTTGAAGAACGAGCTTGCCGCGCTGCCAGCGTCGCCGGATATGTTTGTGATCACGTTTCATGGCATTCCCAATCGCTATATCCAGACCGGCGATCCCTATCGCGAGCACTGTGAAAGGACGGCGGGCTTGCTGGCTGAAGCGATGGCTTGGCGCGACGATCAGTGGACATTGTGTTTTCAGTCGCGCTTTGGCCCGGAAGCTTGGCTACAGCCTTATACCGAAGATGTTTTCGAAGCGTTACATCGTCGTGCCGTCCGCCGCCCGCTGGTATTCGCGCCCGGTTTCGTGACCGATTGCCTGGAAACCTTGGATGAACTGGGAAATGAAGGACGAGAGCAGTTCGCTGAGGGCGGCGGGAGTCCTGACCTATTTCACCTGGCGCCCTGCCTGAACGCGAATCCGGACTTTATGGATGCGCTGGCGGAGATCGTTCGCGGCAATGTATCGGGCTGGCCAAGCGCGGACGATGGCCGACTGCCGAGCGAGGGTGCAGTATGAAAGCAAATGGCTTGAGCAACTCAACCCGCCCGGTGATTGCGCGCGCTCAAACCTTTGAGTCGGCTAAACCGCGATTGCCGAAGGTGACGCCTCTTGACGCGACGGCTTTGGCGCATTCGAACAAGCTAGCGTTTGACAAGTCAGCTCAAGCCCAGCAGCGCCAGCGAATCTCGATAAATGATTGCTTCAAGTTTGTCTTCCGGCACTCGGGGAAAGTTCGTGCCTTCGACGATTTCGTTGACCGCGCGCAGGTTTTCGAAAGCCTCGGTCGCGGTCGTCACCGGAAAGTCGGAGGCGAACAGGAGTTTATCGAGAACGTTCCACTCGGTCGCCTTGATCATCGCTTCGTAAAAGCCGAAGGGCCGGTAAAACAGGCCGGAAATATCGGCGTACACATAGGGATGCTTGCGGACGACGACGGCGGCGTCCACCGTCCATGGATGGCCTAAGTGCGCCATTATGATTCTGAGATTAGGATAGCGCATGGCGACCTCGTCCATGAGCAAAGGATGGGCATAGCGAATCGGCGCGGGCCGAACCGGCGACGTGCCTTGGTGAAAGAGTATTGGCAAGCCGCAGGTTTGCGCCCGCTCATAGATCGCCAACGCCCGTGATTCCAGCGGATGGAAGTTCTGATAATTGGCGCCCATCTTTATGCCGCGCAGACCGAGATCGCCCCGGGCTCGTTCCAACTCGTCGAGCGCATGGGGGTCATGCGGATGCAGAGACATGAAGCCGATCAAGCGTTCGGGGTAGGCATTGGCGAAAGCGGCGGTCTTGTCGTTGACATTGCCCGGCATATCTGATGCTTCGTCCGGACCATTTACGCCGCCGGTGCTCTCTCCCGGGTACCATGCGATGCCAAAGACGATGGTCTTGTCCGCCGGCGCCTGTTCTCGCAAGTATTCATCCCAGTTGTAAACGGAGATCACGGCGCGGTCCGGGCGCCAGCCGGGACCTTCACGCCGATTCTTTTCCGGCACGGCGCCGCGAAACTGCGGACTGTGTGAATGCACATCAACAATCATGATAATTTCGAGGCTCCCGCATTTTTACGCTGGCGCGCTTTCGCCGGCCTAAGGGGCGGAGTTCGGATTCGTTCGGAAAGAGCTTCTGTATCTTCCGCCGCTAAATCATAACACACGGGCTCTGATCCTGGAGATTCGGGGAGTGGTGAATTCAGCCGACACAAAACTTCGCCAATCAAACAAGAAAACTCTGTGTCCTCGGTGTCCTCGGTGGTGAAAAAAACCTGCGCAGTGTTCGCCAAGAGGAAAATATCCGCGATATTCACCACTCCAGAGATTCACGAGTATTTGTCAGCTACCCCGGTCGTCGTTATCATTGAGGTCATTCCCCAGCCGCGATGCGCGCCAAGGCAACCTTCTGGACAGCGAATAATATTGTTTGAGGCATGACGCCAGCTCATGGAAGCGCGACCAGCATTAGAGACGAAAGACTTAAGCCGGTATTTCAAAGGGGTGGTCGCGCTTAACGATGTCAGCGTCGCGATATCGCCGGGTGAAGTTGTGGGCTTGGTCGGAGACAATGGCGCGGGCAAATCGACCTTGGTCAAAATTCTCTCTGGCGACCTGGAACCTTCCTCCGGGCAGGTCTTGATTGAAGGCGAGGAAGTGCATTTCCGACATCCGCGAGATGCCAAGAAAAGACAAATTGAAACCATTTATCAGGATCTGGCGCTCTGTGAAAACCTGGACATCATGGAGAATGTCTTTCTTGGTCACGAATCGTACCGCAACCCACTGTTGCGCCTGCTGGATCGCCGGCGCATGTACCGTGAAACCAGCCAGTTGCTGGAAGAACTGGCCATACGAGTGCCATCGACGCGCGAACTGGTGATGAACCTGTCCGGCGGGCAGCGCCAGGCGACCGCTCTCGCGCGGGTCGCCAAAGCGGGCGCGCGGCTCATCATCCTCGACGAGCCCACCGCCGCGCTAGGCGTCAATGAGACGCGCAATTTGCTCGATCTGGTCTTGCGCTTCAAGGCGCAAGGCAAGACGATCATTATCATCAGCCAC
Organism: Chloroflexota bacterium; assembly: GCA_028875185.1. Classification (GTDB taxonomy): domain Bacteria; phylum Chloroflexota; class Anaerolineae; order Aggregatilineales; family Phototrophicaceae; genus UBA6055. The sequence continues at coordinate 13,141 of JAPPFH010000099.1, forward strand.
GAGATGCGCGATGTTTTCGAGGTGACGGATCGCATCATCGTGCTAAAGCGAGGTGAATTGATAGCGGACAAGCTGACAGCGGCAACCGATCCGGATGAGATTGTACGTTATATCATTCGCGGTCGGGATTAGGGGCTCGCGGGAATGACAGCGCAATCCCCTAACGATGCTTCTGGCCTTGCGGTTCGTTTGCCCGCGCCGCTCGTCGCTATGCTGCGCCGGCGCGACTCGAACGTCTTCTTCCTTTTGTTTGTGCTCGTCGCCGCTATTGTATTCTTCACAATCCAGTCTCCATACTTCTTTAGTGATCGCAATGCCTTCAACATCGGGCGCGCCGTTTCCATCACCGGCATAGCGGCCGCTTTCGCCACGCTGCTGATGATCTCCGGCGGCTTAGATTTGTCAATCGGCGCCATCATGAACGCATCGGGGCTGGCGGCCGCGGTCATCATGGTGGATCCTGAGAACAGCATCATTTTTGCCTTCGCCGTCAGCTTGGGCATCAGCGCATTCATTGGTTTCAGCAACGGCATCATCGTCACCAAGATTGGCGTCAATCCTATTATCGCAACGATAGGCATGCAGTTCGTCGTCCGCGGGATGACGCTGGCAACGCGCTCGGGCTCGGCGCTCGTCCGCAATCGTACCTTCCTGGAGATCGGCCAAGGCGAACTTGCGATTGGTACGATGGAGATCCCGGTACCGGTCATCCTTATGCTGACGACGATGCTGCTCTGCTACCTCGCGCTTCGGTTTACACAGTTCGGCAAATACATATACGCCATTGGCGACAATGCCTCGGCCTGCCGCCGCGCTGGCATAAATGTCGCCGGCATGAGGATCGCGCTATACACCTTGAGTGGCTTGGGCGCTGGCTTTGCCGGGATCGTATTGGCTGGATTGACTGGCGCTGGCATACCGTATGCCGCCGGGAGCGAACTGAGTGTTATATCGGCGGTCATCCTGGGGGGCGTCAGCTTGTCAGGCGGCGTCGGCGTTATACAGGGCACTTTGCTCGGCGTGCTGCTGGTGGGCGTCTTGAAGAATGGCATGACCCTGCTCAATATCAACGCCAATTGGCAGATGGTCGTGGAAGGTTCAGTGCTGATGATTGCGGTATCACTGGACCAACTCAAGCAACGGATATAGACAGAGACAGGAGGCGCCTAGACGATTCGATTCCTGCAGGCGGCAACACAGAAAGCAAAGAATTGTAGTTGGAGGAGAGATTATCATGTTGCGAAAGCATCGCATTCTGACAATGCTATTGCGCGTCGCTTTACTTGTTGCGCTGGTGGCGATTCCGGTTGTCGCTCAAGACATGCCCGGCAACCCAACAATGGATCAAGATCCGGGAGATCCCGATCAGGCTGTTTATTGGGTGAGTTACAACTTTGAAGAAGGGGCGTATGAACTGGCTGAGGATGCCGAGGGCGACGCCATGATGGATTGGGACGCCTCTATGGCGGCTGAGGCGATGGGCGATGTCACGATTTGCTTCACGCCGGAGAGCGAAGAATTTGATTTCGATCTCAAAGTGAACCCCAGCATGGCTAATGCCGCGGAAGCCGCCGGGGTCGAATTGCTCGTCTTCAACAACGCCTACCCCAGCACGACGCAGCCGCTGGAGAACGCCGATGCCTGTGTCACGCGCGAGCCGGATATTGTCGTTTCCTTCAATGTCTTCGCCGAGCTGACCGAAGCGATCATGTCGAAATACAACGCGGAGAATATCCCGGTTATCGCGGTCGATGTGACGCACCCCGGCTCGGTATTCTGGGGCGCTGATAATTGCGCGACCGGGCGCTACGCCGCGGAGTTCGCGGCCGCTTGGGCGGCAGAACACATGTGGCCTGAAGAAGAGATGGTCGTATTCACCGGGCTTGATCCCGCAGTCGGCGGCGCGCCAGCCTGCCGCAACACGGCATTCACCGATTACTTCAAGGAGAATCATCCGGGCATTCCGGAGGAGAATTACTTTGATGTAGACATGCGCACGGCTGAGCTGGGACCGAACGCGGGCGCGCTGGCGGCCACGACCGACTGGCTGACCGCCAATCCGGACGCCAAATATATCGTGGCGACCAGCATCAACGATGACCGCGCCTTTGGCATCGCCAGCGCCATGTCGCAGGCGGATCGCGGCGATCCGACCGTCGATGGCGTCGTCATTGGCAAGAATGCCGACGCGATCGCCCTTGACGCGATTCGTGCAGGCAACTCGCCCTTGGTCGGGACGGTATCGTTCTTCCCCGAGCGCTACGGTGACTTCATTGTTCCGCTAGCCCTGGACATTTTGGCCGGCAATGCCGTGCCGAGCATCGTCCGCGTGCCGCATGAGGTAATCAGCGCGGACAACATAGATACCTACTACCCTGAAGAAGAATAGCGCCTGAGCCAGGCAGTGCGGACTGGGGAGCGTTTGGGCGCTCCTCAGCCCGCCACCTAGGGAAAGTGTGTTGTGATGGGACGATCGATCACGATTACTGACGTGCATGCCTATCCATTAACATTTTCGGGCGATACAACAAACGAATACCCGGTTGCCTGCCCCATGTCGGTTTATCCCGCCTATCGCGCCAGCCGGCTTCTGTGGCGCGATGATTTCGGACCGCTAATCGTCAAGATTGAAACGGACGCCGGCATAGATGGCGTCGGCTATACCTCTATGGGCAGTGTGATGTGCGCGTTGAGCATTGAGCTGCACCTGAAGCGTCTGCTCATTGGCGAGGATCCGCGGCGCGTTGAACGACTCAACGACATTCTCGTGCGTTCCACCTATCATCAAGGGCGCGACGGTTATCTTATGCACGCCATCAGCGCGCTTGACCTGGCGCTGTGGGACATCAAAGGCAAAGACGCTGGGCAAAGCGTCTGCCAATTGCTGGGCGGACCGATTCATGAAAGCATCCCCTGTTACATGACTGGCTATGATGATGAACGCGTAAAGCGCGAGCCATTCAGCGGCATTAAATGGCCCCTGAAGTTCGGGCCGGCCAGCGGCAAATCGGGCTTTGCCGAGAATATTGAGGATATCGCCAACTTGCGCGAGCGCCTGGGGCCGGAGCCCGATATTATGCTTGATTGCTGGATGGGGCTGGATGTGCGTTATACATTGGCGCTGGCCCAGGCATTGCGAGACCTGAAAATCAAATGGATTGAAGAGCCGCTTGTCGCCGGTGATATCGATGGCTACCGCCAATTGCGTCGCGCATGGACAAGCGGCGCCTTAATCGCCTGCGGCGAACATGAGACGCTCATTCGCGGCTTTGCGCCATTCGCCCGGGAGCGTTTGGTGGATGTCTGGCAGGCGGATGTTACCTGGGCCGGCGGCATCACGCAGATGCAGAAGATTGCTGCGCTCGCCCTTGATGCCGAAATCGCAATTATCCCACATTACGGTTATATCCCTTGGGCGGCGCAATTTATCCTAGCCTGCGCGGCCAGCCCCATGATCGAATGGTACAACCTGGACATTGAGTTCCCTGGCGGCCAGCCACTGTTTGAAAGCGATGTGGATCTGCGCGAGGGACGCTTGTATCCCGGATCAGACCCGGGCTTCGGTATCGAGATGAACTGGGAAGTTGTTGAGCAGAATCTCGATCGCCGGGTTCAATTCCCGCGCTAGGCTGAGGCATTCGCATGTTCTCCGACGTGACCTTTGACTTCTCTGGACGAGCGGCGCTTGTCACCGGCGTCGGCAGCCCCAGGGGAATCGGACGCGCCATACTGCGCGGATTCGCCGATGCCGGGGCGCGTGTCGCCGGCTGTGATATTGACGATGTCCAGCTTGCCGAGCTTGAGCGTGAACAGCCGGACGCATTTGTCAAGCATGTCGATGTTCGCGATCAGAGCCAGGTCGCCGACTTCGTTCGCGAGGTCGCAGCGCGATACGGCCGCATCGATGTTTTGGTGAACAATGCGGGCATCGCCCCTTTCTGTCCGATCATTGATCTGGACGAATCCATTTGGGACATGACATTTGACACCAATGTGAAAGGCTACTTTCTCTTCGCTCAGGCAGTAGCGCGCCACATGATCGCCGAAGGAAAGGGCGGGAACATCGTCAATGTGACATCCGTCAGCGCGCATGAATCCGGCGAGCACAAGGCGCACTACTGCGCCAGCAAAGCCGCGGTCGGCAGCCTAACCAAAGGTCTGGCGCTGGAATTGGCGCGTTACGGCATTCGCGTCAATGCCGTCGAGCCGGGAACGGTGGATACGCTCATCGTCAAGGACGCGTATCTGGCGGGACTGATGGACAGTTTGACGGAGGACCCAGGAACGCCCATCAAGCGGGTGGCGAAGGGCGGCGACATGGTTGGCGCGGTACTGTTTCTGTGCAGCGACGCGGCAAATTATATGACCGGCTCAGCGGTTCTGGTTGACGGCGGCGGCTTCGCCGGCAGTCAAATGCCCGATCATGTGCTGCGCGAATACGAGAAAGCCAAGACTGCTTCGGATCAATAAGGCGCGAACGTCGCGGCATCCCGAATAGAAATCGTGCCGGTCGGCAAGTTGGATGAGGCGCCCACTTGCGCAGTCTGCGCACTGGAGAAGATCGGCGAGGTTGAGCCCGATTGCCACACCAAGTTAATTCTGCCGCGCGATCGCGACGAAGCAGTCATCATTATCAATACGGGTTTCCCGGAAGCAACAAGTCATATTCGTAAGGCGTGGCGATTTTCTCAGATGCTATTTCAAGTTCCCTAACATTGAGCGGATGAAACCGAAATGTATAATGAAGCGCTTATCGGGATATCCCGGCGGGATCATTGATTAGTCGCGTTGATTGCCGCCCCTTTGCAGATGGTGAACATTAGGCATTGAACTGTGCCGCTCGGCGCCTAATGGGTCTCACGGTAGCGATGGACGAAATTGACGAGCTTTTGCAAAGATGTTATGTTTCATTTGAAGTCATAGCATGTCGACTGTTTGCAGCGCCCGTCTCAAGATATGGCTAAAAGGAGGTTTGGCAAAGTACGATTCGCAGTGGGAATTGACCGATACTTTTGAGGAGAATCACATGAATAGGCAACGCCTAATTGCATTTACGACGGCGCTATTTGTCCTGCTCGGCGGATTGACGCCGGTCTTCGGGCAGGACATGATGTACGGGGAAGCGCCGATGCTGGCGGAGCGGGTTGAGGCTGGTGAATTGCCGCCGGTGCACGAACGTTTGCCAAGCAATCCCAAAGTCATTCCGGTCGTGGACGCGATCGGCGCCTATGGCGGGACGCTGCGTTTCGGTGATATCGGCGAACGTATGGACGAAGGGCTGCGCATCCGTCATACCGGGCTCTTCCGCTACAACTTTACCGCCAGCGTCTATCAGGCGGATCTGGCCGAGAGCTGGGAATGGACGAACGAGAATCGCACGCTGACCATCAAGCTGCGAGAAGGGCTGAAATGGTCGGACGGCGATGACTTCAACACCGAAGACTTCCGCTGGCATTGGGAAGATATCCTGAATGACCCTGATATCGCGCCCAACGGTCCAGGTGGTTTCTGGCGCGCTGGCGGCGAAGTGGCGACCTTTGAAGTCATCGACGATTACACATTCAGCTATTCATGGGCGATTCCCTATCCGATCGCGATGGACAGTTTCGGGCGCACGCATTTCTCCAGCGACAACAGTTTGTACGGTCCCTCGCATTGGCTGAAGCAGTATCACGCCAAATACAACGATAATGCGCAGGCGCTCGCCGAAGAGGCGGGCTTGGAAACCTGGGTTGACCTCGTCAACAGCAAGCGCGCGCAAGGCTACAATCTTTCGGCGCAGCCACTTGACCGCCCCTATATGGACAGTTGGGTGCCGATCATCATCGAGAGCGACCGCGTGCTCTTGGAGCGCAACCCATTCTTCCATCAGGTGGACGAAGAGGGCAATCAGTTGCCTTACATGGATAACATTGAAGTGTCGCTGGCTGGCGATCTCGACATTTATGCCTTGCGACTGTCCGCAGGCGAGCTTGATTTCGGCGTGCGCTATACGCGCCCGACTGATCTGAGGCTCTACCGCGCCGAAGAGGAAAGCGGCGGCTTCACCACTTATATCGCACAGTCGCTGCGTCCATCGGAGTTCTCGCTTTTCCCCAACCAGAATTACCCCGACGATGCCTTCCGTGAGCTCTTCCAGAATGTCGACTTCCGTGTGGCGCTGTCAATGGCCATTGACCGTGACGAAATGAACGATGTGCTTTTCTTCGGGCTGGCGGCGCCACATCCGGCGACGCCGCTGAAAACGCTTCCCTGGTTCAATGACGATTGGTTCAGCGAGAAGATCGAATACCATCCGGATAAAGCCAACGCATTGCTCGACGGCTTGGGCTTGACCGAACGCGATGATGCCGGCTTCCGACTGCTTGCTGATGGCCGGCGCGTTGCGATCATCGCCCATGGGCTAGTCGACCATCAGTCTGGTTGCGAATTGATGGCAAGTGATTACGTTGACATCGGCGTCGAATTAATCTGCCAAGGCGCCACGCCGGATCTGATATTCGATCTGTATACCAACGGCGAAATCATGACCGTGATGTGGCATATCGGCCGCGCAACGCTGTTTGGACGGGGCACGCCCGATCATTTCGCGGTGAATGAACCAGCGCGCCATTTCTGGGCTCACGGCTGGACCACATGGATATCTTCTGGTGGATCAGCCGGCATTGAACCGCCGCAGGAGATTAAGGATCTCAACACGCTTTGGGACGAATTCAGCCAGTATCCGAGCGATTCAGCCGAAGCGGCCGAGCTCGGCGCCGCCTACTTCGCCTATTGGGGTGAAGAACTTCCGATCATTCCGTCTGTTGGCTTGACGCCACAACCGGTCATCTACTCAAACCGGTTGCGCAACGTGCCGATAGAGGGTCTCTTCTGGGGCTCCGATACCAACTTCTACGCGCCCTTCCACGTTGAGCAGTGGTATATCGACGACATGTAGAGCTCGTTCAATTTGTGTGAAGCGGGATGTCTCAAAAGAGGCATCCCGCTTCTGGCGTGATTCAAGCGTGAGCCGCTGCCAAGGCTTTCAATGAATTTCAGCAAATATCTGCTCCAGCGCCTCATTTACGCGTTTCTCGTTCTGATTGTCATCAGCTTTTTGATTTTTATGATCGTCCAGCTCCCGCGCGGCGATGCGGTCGACCGCATCGTTAACGCGCGTCAAGCGCAAGGCGATATCATCACCGAGGAAGACGAAGCGGCATTGCGCGCGCAATACGGTCTCGACAAGCCCGTCTTCGTCCAGTACTTCATTTGGGCGGCCCAGTTTGCGCGTGGCAACATGGGGCACTCCATGTTGGGCATTCCCGTGGACAAACTCATCAATGAGCGAATTGCGGCGACTGTCCTGCTATCGGTCATTTCGCTGATTGTGACCTATGCGCTGGCTGTGCCAATCGGCATTTACAGCGCGACGCATCAGTACAGCCTGGGCGATTATTTCTGGACCTTCGTCGGCTTCATCGGGCTGGCGACCCCGAACTTTCTTCTGGCGCTAATTCTGCTGTTCCTGTTTCATAAGTTTTTCGGCTTGAGTATTGGCGGCTTGTTTTCGCCGGGCGTTGAAGAGCAGCCCTGGTCTCCCGCGAAAGCGCTTGACCTGCTCAATCATCTCTGGATCCCGATAATTGTGATCGTGACGGCGCAGACGGCTGGTACGATTCGCACGATGAGGGCGACATTGTTGGACGAATTGGGTCAGCAGTATGTGGTGACGGCACGGGCGAAGGGCCTGCGGTATCGCCAACTGCTTTTTAAGTATCCGGTGCGGCTGGCGCTGAACCCGGTCGTGAATTCCATCGGCTATATTCTGCCGCGTCTAATTTCGGGGCAGACCATCGTCGCTATCGTTCTGAATCTGCCTACTTTGGGACCGCTTTTGTTCAGCGCGCTGCTTGCTGAGGATTTGGAGCTGGCAACCAGCATTCTGATGATTCAGAGCATATTGGCGGTCATCGGCGTGATCTTGGGCGATATCATATTGTCGATGTATGACCCGCGCATCCGAATGGAAAAGGGGGTGACATAATATCGGCGTCAATCGATGAAGCCGGCGGAACGCCCCAAGCAAGTGGCGCGATCTCGGCGGCGGAAGAGCGCTACTATATCGCCTCTCAGCAGCAATTGATCTGGCGCCGTTTCAAGCGACATCGGCTTGCGTTAATTTCCGTCGTGATCCTGATACTAATGTATTTCCTGGCTTTCACTTACGAATTTTGGACGCCATATCGCGCAGTCACCCAGCATCAGGGATTCGTCAACACACCGCCGACGCCTATTCGCTTTTTTGACGCCGAGGGCAGTTTTGTCGGTCCTTTTGTCTACGGACTCAATTACGAGCTCAACCTTGATACATTTGAGCGCATTTATACCGAAGACACTAACACAATCCACCGCATCCGGTTTTTCACTCGAGGCGAGCCCTACCGTTTTTGGGGCCGACTTGACATGGATTTGCACTTCTTTGACGCTGGCGAGGGCAAGGTATTCTTGCTCGGCGCCGATGCCTTGGGCCGCGATGTTTTTTCACGCATTTTGACCGCCAGCCGCATCAGTCTGACTATTGGCTTGGTTGGTGTTTTGCTGAGCTTCTTTCTAGGCGCGACGCTCGGTGGCGTCTCGGGATATTATGGCGGCCTGGTTGACATCGTGATTATGCGGATCACCGAGATCTTGAGCGCAATACCGCAGATCCCGCTTTGGATCGCTCTGGCGGCAATCGTACCGATTGACTGGCCAGTCACACGGACTTATTTTGCGATCACCATTATCTTGTCGACGATGACGTGGACGGGATTAGCCCGGGCGGTCCGCGCCAAGCTGCTGGAAATGCGCGAACAGGATTACATCATGGCGGCAAAAATCGCGGGCGCCAGTGATATTCGCATTATCTATGATCATCTATTGCCAGGCTATATCAGCTTCCTCATCGTCAATATCACTATCGCGATCCCGGGCATGATCCTGGGTGAAACGGCGCTCAGCTTTCTTGGCTTAGGCATACGTCCCCCGGCGGTCAGTTGGGGCACGCTGCTCGAAGGCGCGCAAAACATCTCAAACATCGCTTTGTATCCCTGGCTGCTGACACCGGCGCTCTTCGTCATTGTGACTGTGCTGCTGTTCAACTTTGTAGGCGACGGCTTGCGCGATGCGGCCGACCCCTTCAAGGAATTGTGATCATGTCTGATGTCGTGCTCGAGGTGAAAGACCTGCACACCTATTTCGAGCTTGAAGAGGGCACGCTGAAAGCGGTGAACGGTGTATCGTTCACAATCAGAAAGAACCGCACCCTGGGCATCGTAGGCGAGTCCGGCTGTGGCAAGAGCGTGACGGCGCAATCCATCATGCGCATCACGCCGAAAAAGAACAGCCGGATCAATGGGCAGATTCTGCTTCATCATGATTCTGGACTGATTGACATCGCGCGGTTGGATGAAGACAGTGATGAAATGCGCGATCTGCGCGGGCGCGATATCGCCATGATCTTCCAAGAGCCGATGACTGCTTTCTCTCCGGTGCACACGATTGGCAATCAGATTATGGAGGCGCTGTTTGTTCATGGCGAGAAAGACAAGCGCGCGGCGCGCAATCACATTATCTCTCTGCTGGACGAGGTAGGGATACCGGCGCCCGAAAGACGCATAGACGAGTATTCTTTTCAGCTTTCGGGTGGGATGCGCCAACGCAGCATGATCGCGATGGCAATCGTGCTTAATCCGCGCCTTCTGATAGCGGACGAGCCGACAACTGCATTGGATGTCACCATTCAGTCGCAGATACTGCGTCTGTTGAAGCGGCTGCAGCGGGATAATGGCATGGCGATTATGTTCATCACCCACGATCTGGGGGTCATAGCGAATATGGCTGATGACGTTGCTGTGATGTATCTGGGTAAAATCGTAGAATACGGCGCGTCGCGAGAAATTTTCAAGAATCCCAAACACCCGTATACGAAAGGCTTGCTCCGCTCGATCCCAAAATTCGGCGAGAAAGAAGGGGCGCATCTGGCAACGATCAAAGGGACGGTGCCGGTGCCTTTGGACCCGCCAGACGCTTGCCCTTTCGCCAATCGATGTGGCGAATTCATCGCCGGGAAATGTGATATCCGGATGCCGGCGGCTGTTCAAGTGGCGCCGGGCCATAGCGTGAATTGTGTACTTTACGAATAAATCGAAATGAGGCGGAGCAGACGATTGTGAAGAGCCTATATCTCGAGAATGAATGGGAACGCACCGAGCCGGATTTGCTGGCTTATATCCCGGAAAACTTTGAAGGACCGGGCGCCTGCAATCAGCACTTTCTGGTTGTGAAAACGCCGACGGGCGCCTTGCTAGGATTTTGGACGCAGTCAACCTTCGAGAATGCCGGCGACCAGCGGGTGGTCTTCAGCCGTTCCCTAGATCGCGGTCGGACTTGGTCGGAGCCGCAAGTGATCGATGGTCCCAAACCGGGCGATGCGGATGGGACGGGACTGGCCAGCTGGGGCTTCCCGATTGTCGCGCCTAATTTGCTAGGGGACGGCGCCCACCGCGTCTACTACATCTATAACAAGAATGTCGGAATTGATGATGCGCGTGAGGACACGACCGGAATGGTACGCTGCCGCTATTCTGATGATGACGGGCGCACGTGGAGCGGCGCTGCCTATGATTTCCCGATAGCGCCGAGCGCCATCAGCCATCCTGACCCAGAGGCGCCACCCAATTGGATCGTCTATCAGAACATTTTCATCACGCCGGAAAATCACGTGCTGGCTCCCTTTACGCGTTGGGCGAGCAATACATATGATGCAGCCGTCAAGCTGGATCTGAATTTGCTTGAACATTGGTCGGAGATTTGGTTCTTGCGCTTCGAGAATATTTTGAGCGAGCGTGACGTGGACAAGTTGATCGTTAGTACCTGGCCGAAAGCGCCGCATGGCATTCAAGTCGAGAATCCATACCGCCCTGGAGTCAGCGTCGCCCAGGAGCCGACCGTACAAGCACTGTCTGACGGACGGCTTATCTGCGTGTTTCGAACCCTGCTGGGCGCCAATTATTATGCGCTATCCGAAGATGATGGCCGCTCATGGGACGAGCCTCGGGTATTGCGATACGAACCTGGCGGCAATCCGGTCTTGAATCCGATGTCGCCAAGCCCACTGTATCGCCTGCACGACGGGCGATATCTGCTGTTGTTTTATAACAATGACGGCACGGCCAACGGCGGCAAATCGCCAGTGGATTCGAAGCACAATCGTTATCCGGTCTGGTTGACCGTGGGGCGAGAGATCCCGGGTGAAAAGGAGCATCCACTGCGCTTTGGACCGCCGAAGATTTTCGCCACGTCGAATGGCGTGTTGCTACCCTATACCGGCGGTACCCAGGTCGCAGTTTACCCCAGCTTGGTTGATGACGGTGAAGAGCGCATCCTGTTTTATCCCGATCGCAAACATTATCTGCTGGGGAAATTCATCACCGATGAATGGCTGCGCGATTGCGACCCTGCCCATAACACGGCGCGAATGCGCCCGCCAATAGCGGTAGAAGCGATAAGAGGATAGAAGGGTATGGGCGGCTCCAGCCTGCTGGAAGTGCGGGGACTGACGAAGTACTTTCCGATAGAAAAGGGCTTGTTGCGGCGCGTCGTTGGGCATGTGCGCGCCGTCGACCATGTGAGTTTGAGCATCAGCAAGGGGCGCACTCTGGGTTTAGTCGGCGAATCGGGCTCGGGCAAGACGACATTGGGCCGCTGTGTCTTGCGCGCCATAGACCTGACGGCTGGTGAAATCCTGTTTCATCATGAAGGAAAGACGACTGACCTGGCGCAATTGAGTCGACGCGAAATGCGTGAATTCCGCAAGCATCTGCAGATGATATTTCAGGATCCGTATTCCAGCCTGGACCCGCGAAAAACCGTCTTCGACATTGTCAGCGAACCCTTGCGCATCAACAGAATCGCAGCGGGCAAGGCGCTTGAAGACCGCGTTCGCACTGTGCTGGAACTGGTTGGATTGGATGTCCGCTATATGAAGCGTTTTCCCCACGCTTTTAGCGGCGGTCAACGTCAGAGGATTGGGATCGCGCGCGCGCTGAGCATTAACCCGCAGCTGATCGTTTGTGACGAAGCGGTATCGGCATTGGATGTTTCTGTGCAGGCGCAGATACTGAATTTATTGAAGGATTTGCAGGCGGATTTTGACTTGACGTATCTGTTTATCGCCCACGACCTGAGCGTTGTCGAACATGTGTCGGATGACGTCGCGGTGATGTACGTGGGCAAGCTGGTGGAAAAGGCGCCAACACAAGAACTGTTTAAGAATCCGCGACACCCCTACACTGAAGCGCTCTTGTCCGCCATCCCGCGTCCGGACCCGGACAGGCCGCTGCCCGAGACTGGCGGAATTGAAGGCGAATTGCCGGACCCGGCGAATCCGCCGCCCGGCTGTTACTTTCATCCACGCTGCCCTTATGCCGAGCAGATTTGCCGGGAGCGTGAACCGCCTTTGGTCGAGGTCGGGCCGGGCCATACTTCCGCGTGTCACTTCGTCGACGAGCTGGAATTGCAGGGACTTGAGGATTAAGGATTTACCATGCCGGACAATCGACATATTGCCAGCGGATTCGAAATTCCTACCGAGCGCTACAGTGACCAACCTTATGTGGTCAAAACGGATGACGGCGCTTGGCTGTGTACGTTAACGACCGGAGGCGGCGTCGAAGGCGCATCCGGCCAGCATATCATTGCCACGCGAAGCATTGATCAGGGGCGAACCTGGTCCGCGCCGGTGGATGTGGAACCGGCGGATGGCCCCGAAGCCTCCTACGCGGCGCCTCTCAAGGCGCCTGGCGGGCGCATTTACCTCTTTTACAATCACAACACCGATGATCGCCGCTATGTAATTGCAGATGACCCGCCGTACAAAGATGGGAAATGCTACCGCGTGGATTCGCAGGGCTATTTCGTCTTCAAATACAGCGATGATCACGGCCGGAGCTGGTCGTCGAAACGCCACAATGTGCCCGTGCGCGAGATGGCGATCGACCGGGAAAATCCATATGGTGGCAAGATCCGTTACTTCTGGAATGTCGGTAAGCCGTTCATCCATGAAGGCGCGGCTTACGTTTCGCTACATAAAGTTGGCGGCCTCGGGCATGGATTCTTCACGCGTTCGGAAGGCGTCTTGCTGCGAAGCGAGAACATCATGACGCAATCGGACCCGGAAAGAATTGTCTGGGAGACTCTGCCCGATGGCGACGCCGGCTTGCGCGCGCCGCCCGGGGGCGGCCCGATCGCGGAAGAACAATCCTATGTCGTACTCAGTGACGACTCTATCTACAGCGTTTATCGCACGATTGATGGGCATCCCGCATTCGCCTACAGCCGCGATGGCGGCCGGACTTGGACACAGCCCGCTTACAAGCGTTATGCCAATGGTCGATTGATGAAGCATCCACGCGCGGCCAACTTCGCCTGGAAATGCGAGAATGGCAGATACCTGTATTGGTTCCACAACCACGGAGGCAATTGGTACGAAGATCGGAATCCGGTCTGGCTCTGCGGCGGTGTCGAAATCGACTCGGATGAAGGACGCGTCATTCGCTGGTCTCAACCGGAAATCGCGCTCTATGACGATGATAGTTATGTCCGCATAAGCTATCCCGACTTGGTAGAAGATGGTGGATGCACTTTTCTGATTGAAACGCAGAAGGATAAAGCGCGCGCGCATCAGTTGGACCCCGCCCTGCTCGAAGGGATTTGGCGTCAGGTAAGCGAAGGCGGTTCGCTGACGACTGAGGAAACCCTTGTCGAATGGAACAGCGCCGACGCTTCTGATGATCATGTAATGATTCCACCCTTGCCCCCGTTCAACACAAGGGATCATCAACGTCCGGATTATGGCGCCAAGGACTTGCGTTCCGGATTCACAGTTGAAGTCTGGCTAGAGTTGGATCAACTTAATGGCGGTGAAACCTTGGTGGATGCGCGCGCCCAAAACGGGCAGGGCTGGGCATTGCAGTCTACCGCTCGTGGCACGGTGGAGATCATTCTGAATGACGGGCGAAGCGAGAGCCGCTGGGACTGCGATCCCGATATGCTGGGCGCGGGCGCGCGGCATCACCTGGCGGTAGTCGTCGATGGCGGACCCAAGATCATCTCGTTCGTGGTTGACGGCGTCTTGTGCGACGGTGGCGCATGCAGACAATTTGGCTGGGGGCGCTTTAACTCGGCTCTGCGCCATGTGAATAGCGCCGACAAGAACCCGATCATTGCGCCCGGCAGTTCAGGCAGGCAAGATCACGCGCCCGCCGCAGCCGATGCGCAGCGGGTGGCCGTCTCATCGGGCGTTCGCTCGCTGCGGATTTATGATCGGGCACTGCGAACATTCGAGGTCATCGGCAATTACCTTTCGGATTTGTCCTAGTAAAGCGGGACGGCAATTATGGGGCAATTTGACAGCGCCCTCAAATCGGAAGCGTTCAATCAAAACCCGTATCCGGTATATCATCAGTTGCGGCGCGAAGCCCCGGTCTACTGGAGCGACGCCTGGGGCTGCTGGATGCTGACCCGTTATGACGACATCACCTGGACGCTGCAGGATTATCAGACCTTCACCAGCCTGGGGCGGTTGACCGCCACGATGGACTTGCCCGAACCGCTTCGGGAGAAGGTGGAACCGCTGGTGCGTCATTATTCGCAGGGGCTAATCAACGTCGATCCGCCCGACCATACCAGAATGCGCAAACTGGTTCACATGGCTTTCACCCCGCGCGCCATTCGCAAAATGGCAGCATATATCGAGGATATCGTCGAGCGGTTAATTGATGAGCGGATCGAGCGCGGCGAGATGGATGTGATTTGGGATTTCTCGTATCCGCTGCCGGTCACCGTGATTGCTGAAATGATGGGCATTCCGGTAGAAGACCATGCAAAGTTCAAAGCCTGGTCACGGGAGATTGTTGGGTTCATGGCGACGCCGAAGCCCAGTGCCGAAGTCCTACTGAATTCACAGGACGCCTTGCTATCCATGCAGCAATACTTCCGTGAGATCTACGCCAAGCGGCGGCAACAGCCAGAAGACGATCTGATCACCGCCCTGGTGCTGGCGGAGCTTGAAGGGGACAAGCTGAGCGAAGAAGAGATGGTTTCGAGCTGTGTGACGATATTGATCGGCGGGCATGAGACGACAACCTATCTTATCGCCAATGGCGTGTACGCCTTGCTTCAGCATCCCGATCAATTGAGACTGCTGCGTGACAATCCCGCTTTGGACGTTTCGGCGACCGAGGAATTTCTGCGTTACGAAGGACCGTTCCAGCGCAACCGCCGCATCGCCACCCGGGACGTAAAAATCGGCGACATGCTCGTCAAGCGGGGGCAGTTGATCATGCAGTTTCTCGGTGCCGCCAACCGTGATCCAGCTCAGTTTTCAGATCCCGATACGCTCGACATCAGGCGATCGCCAAATAAGCACCTGGCTTTCGGCTATGGACCGCATTTCTGCGTGGGCGCGCCCCTCGGCCGCCTCGAAGCGTCTACCGCGATTCGCGCCCTTTTGCGGAAGCTGCGAGGCATCCGATTGGCTCGCGAAGATCTGCAATGGAACAGCGCTCTATTCCGCGGGTTGAAGTCGCTGCCAATCCAATTCGACCAAGCCTGATGAATATCGCCGCTGTTAAGACCTATCTTGTCGAAGGCATCAAATACAATTGGACGCTGGTAAAGGTCGAGACCGATGTCGGCATTCATGGCTGGGGGGAAGCGACCAACTGGCCCGGCTCGCCGCTGATCGAAGCCGCCTGCCAGCATGTCGGGCAGTTTGTCATCGGCATGGATGCGCGCCGCATTGATTTCATCTGGACGAAAATCTACCGAGATTTACATTGGCTTGGGCAGGCAGGTCCTTTGCTGTCAGCTATCAGCGCCATTGACATCGCTCTGTGGGACATCAAGGGCAAGGCGCTGGATGCGCCCGTGTACGAATTGCTGGGCGGGAGTTATCGCCGGCGGATCCAACTCTACGCAAATTACTGGTTCATCGACGGCGGGCACTCCGCCGCCAGCTATGCCCGCCAGGCGAAGGAGACGGTTGCCGCCGGTTTCACTGCGCTCAAATTCGATCCCTTTGCCCATGTTCATTATGGCTACGGCGACGATCTCAGCGACAGAAACCAACTCAGCGAGGGACAGAAGCAACTTGCGCTGGATCTAGTGGCAGCGGTGGCGGAGGCAGTTGGCCCGGATGTGCCGCTGGCAATCGAAACGCACGCCTTCCTCAATGGACCTACCGCCGTCGAAATGGCGCGCCGGCTCGCCCAGCTTGGATTCAACTGCATGTGGTATGAAGAACCCGCCTTGCCGGAAACTCCCGACGCCATCGCCGATATTCGCCGGCGAATCCCGTTGCCGGTTTGCGTCGGGGAGCGTTTGCATTCACGCTTCATGGCCAAGCGCATCCTTGATTTGCGCGCTGCCGATATTCTTATGCCCGACATCACGCGCTGCGGCGGAATCAGTGAAATGAGAAAGATCGCGAATATGGCTGAAGCCTACAATGTGCCAATCGCACCGCACAATCCAAACGGTCCAATATCAACGATCGCTTCGGCGCATACAATGGCGACCATTCCCAACTTCTATCGGCAGGAGTTTATGGTCAAAGATGTCGCCTGGCGCGATAGCGCTCTCTCTGACGCGCTGCCGATTGATGAAGGATATTTTGTACTGCCGGATCGTCCCGGCCTGGGCTATGACCTGGACGAGACGATTCTTCTGGAGCGCCCGGGCTTGCGGTCAGTGTCGACGGGCCGAACTTACTACGTTTGAATCAGAAGCGGACGTCCACCGTTTCGCAACACGGCGGGACAAGGACGAGTTCAAGCGCATGCGAGCAAAACATTCACGACGAAGGGCGATATGTGAAAATGTATAAGGTACTGATTACGAATGCGGTACCGCAAATCGCGCTACAGCCGCTGGCGGGCATCGCAGAGATCATTCAAGGTCCAGCTGGCGGACGTTTAATGCCGCGCGAGACGGTTTTGCGCCACGCGCCGACGCTGCATGGCATCATCAATCAGGCCGAGTTGACGGTGGATGCGGAATTATTGGATGTCGCTCCTCGGCTTAGGGTGGTCGCCAATGTGGCGATCGGTGTAAACAATCTTGATCTAAAGCTGATGGAGCAACGCGGCGTTTGGGCGACAAATGTGCCGGACGCGTTTGTGGCGTCAACCGCCGATTGCACCTTGGCGCTGATATTAAACTTGATGCGTGGCATCAAACCTGCTGACCAATATGTGCGTTCGGGGCGCTGGCAAAACGATGGTTTCCAGCCAGGTATCTGGGATGGCGCGCTGCTGGCGGGGAAGACGCTCGGCATTGTTGGATATGGCCGCATCGGCAAAGCAGTCGCGCGACGCGCCAAAGCATTTGATATGCGGGTCATTTTTCATAGCGGCAGAGCTTCGGCGGACAAAGCGTTTCGGACGCTTGACGATCTCTTGACTGAGGCTGATGTGGTTACATTGCACACGCCGCTCACGGCGAGCACGCATCATCTGATTGACGCCAAGAAGCTGGCGCAAATGAAAAGCAAGGCGTTCTTGATCAACATGGCGCGGGGCCCGGTGGTGCATGAGCAGGCATTGGTTGACGCGCTGCTGGACGGCAAGATCGCGGGCGCGGCGCTGGACGTGTTCGAATTTGAACCGGAGGTGCATCCCGCGCTGCTGCAAATGCCAAACGTCTGCCTGACACCACATATCGGCGGGGGAACCCGTGAGAGCCGAATGGCGGCGCGCCATCGGTGCGCGGAAAACGTTGCCGCGGCGCTGCGAGGCGAACGACCCACTACGCCGGTCAACAATCCGCGCGATCGTGCCGCCGACCTATCTTAATAAATCTGTCGATTCCTGGCGCTTCCGCGCTTAAGCGGCATGAAGACAGAATCATTGCGGTCATGGATTCTATGGCTTAGCGCGCAGGCGCCAGCGGGATAATGACTCCTTGAAACGGGGCGTCACTGATCTGATCGTTGCGCTGGATCTCCTGCATGCGCGCACATTGCGAGCCATTAGCCGCCACAACCCTTGTTATGGTGAGCAAGGTATCACCCGTCTTGGAGTCGATGACAACCCAGCCTTCTATTGATTAATTCCAAGTCTTCCGCCGCCGACTCAACACCATGCTCATCCGCAGGTGCAAGCGATTCGGTTGAAAAGTCATCGCGCCCAAGCGCAGGGAAATCGTATCTGCGGCGCTCAGCTGCTGCAAAGCGCCAAGTTATCCTGCCTGGTCGCGTCAGACCGTGCCGGTTTCGCATTGCGCGACCAAATAGTCGCTCGCTCATAGAACATTAGCGCTATTCTACGAAAGGTCTATCAGATTCTATAGTCGAAAGGACACGGGTATAAACGGAATTTAGGAGGCGGCGCCAGACGCAGCGGTTCATTCGAGGCGCCTTGTGAGCCGGCTTGTGACAAGGCAATGTCCGCACGGCGGTTTCACAGACTTGCTTGATGATTAGCAGAGCCACGCGGAGAATGACGGCGAACAGGCGATTTATTTGCACTTGGAGTGATGGAGTTACAAGGAGCGGTAGCATGGATAAAACAAGAGCGGCGCAAATGGAAAAGAAGGCGGCCAGTGCGCAAACGCTGCCTGAGCCGGAAGGCGTCCAGCTGGCGCTGCGAGAGATAGCCCAGGCGCGCGAGCATCTGCGGCTGGCAGGTGATGCGCTGAACGCATTAGGCACAACGGAAGCCGCGGGGGAAGCGCCAGCGGCCGTCTCGCGCGAAGGGCGACAGTTGGACATTGGGAATGCGCGCGATTTTCTCGATATCGCCCAGAAAGTAATCCAGCAAGTCTTTCCTGAGCAACTGGCGCAACGAGCGCTTCAAGATAGAACAAATCCGCGAGACTGGCTGTATCGCGTGTACACCGTGTCCTGCGCGCCCAGGGGCATTTCTGAACCGGTAACAACACTTGTCGTCATGCTGGCGGCGGTCAAGTTTGGACTGCGCCACCAGTTGCTGCTGCAAACCGAGACCCGCCTGGGAATAACGCACAAAACCCCGATTCCCAATCTCGACCTCTTCCTGGAGACCTTCGTGTCCGAGATGATAGAAGCGGATAGAAGCGAGGCGCGGCTAAATGACTGGCTCCAACAGACGATAGCCGAGCACTATCCAAGTTTCCGCAACGGGAAACACCTCGACCTGCCGAACGGTGATTATGTGGTTATCCCGGAGGCCATCGAGCCGATCCGTCAGCAAGCCGCGGGGCCGATAGCCGCCTCCGCGCTGACATCGCCTGTGAATCCGGCCTCACACGCTATCATCCCAGCAGGAAGCGGCTGGCGCATCACGCTCGGTTACGCCGAGGTCTTGCGCGCCGCGGCATTTCCCGCCTTCAATGGCAAGCATCACAGCGGCATCGACCTGTATCGATGGGACGCGCGCCACAAGCCTATCTATGCGATGCGTCCAGGGAAAGTCATCGACAGCGTCTACCTGCCCAAGGGCTTCGGCAACACGGTCGTCATTGAGCACGACGACGGAACCTGCCTGCGATACACCCATCTCGACAAGAAGCTGGCAGCAGCGGGCGACCGGGTCGCGCGCGGCCAGCAGATCGGGACGGTCGGCAAGGGCGCCAATAACATCTACGCCCCGCATCTTCACCTGGATATGCCGCGCTCCAGCGCCTACGCCCGCGCCACAACCTATTATGACACGCCGGCAGAGGTTGCTGATCGCTTCATTAACCCGCTGAGCCAGATTGCGGCAGCTATCTGAGATCGGGGGCGCGCGCGATAAATGGCGGCAATGGGCATCGAGTCGCCGTCTACGCATTGTCGACGTGTTCAGGTGAGAGTCGGCGTCGCAGGAGGCGTTCCAAACGCGATTCAAGCGAAGCCCGCAATAAGAATCACTTTGATTCTCGCTGGAAACGGGTAATGGACCAGCATAAGCGGTTGCCTCCAATTTGTAGCGAACACAGCGCTCGGGATTTACAATGCGCATGACGGCAGAGAGGGAGTCGCCGGGCGGCAGGCATTGGCTTCAAAGACAGCGTCGCCGCGCAACGAATGATTGCTGATGAACCGCCGCCGATGATTGAAGCGGAAGAGATTCTTCATTTCCAGCCGCGCTGAAGCCGGAGAAATACAGGCGGAAAATGAATATTCGCGACTTCGAACTGGGCCAACTGCGGCGCAACGGCAAGCAGTCCACCTGGCTGGAAATCGCGAACTGAGCCGACGGCGGCAAGTGACGGCTGCCGCTGCTAACCGTGACCGGCGCCGAAGCTGGTCCCACGCTGCTGGTCTTGGCTGGTGTGCACGGTGATGAATTTGAAGGGATAGCGGCAATCCCACAGGTTTCCAGCGTGAAATTTCATTGCTGGATAATGTCGAGAGCGGCCAGCGCCTGGGCGCAATCCTGGACCCGTCCGGCGCGGAATTGGCGCCTGTCGAAGCTGATCAAGCGGGCGTGATCATCATGCTGCGCGGCATCCCGTCGGTGAAGGCTGGCGACGGCCTTGCCCATATTACGCAGCCTTATCATTCCCGGAAATAAAAGTCGAGGTTCGCGGCATGCCAGGCATAAGCACATCAGCGAAAGCGCGCGTCGCTATCGGCGGTATCATGCACGAGACCCACACCTTTATGGAGAACGGGACGACGCTGGCGGACTTCGCGGAACAATCGCTGCATTTCGGCGTGGACATGCTCTCGTCCATGCGGGGTTCGCGCAGCGGCATCGGCGGGATGATCGACAGCGCGACAGATTACGAGTGGCAGCTTCTGCCAACGCTGTACGCCGCCGCCATGCCTGCTGGCACAGTCACAGAAGACGCTTATCGCAATCTCCTGAGCGAGCTAAAGACTCGATTGGCGCGGCACATGCCCCTTGATGGCGCGCTACTGGCGTTGCACGGCGCGATGGTGGCGGATGGCGTATTGGACGCCGAAGCCGAAATTGTGGCGCATACGCGCGCCATCGTCGGCGCCGCCGCACCGATTGTCGTCTTGCTGGATATGCACGGCAATGTCAGCCCGCGCCTCGTCGAATTAGCGGATGTGCTGCTGGCGTATGACACAAACCCGCATACCGATGCCTATGCTCGCGGCTTTGACGCTGCCGAGATAATGGCGCGCCTGCTGCGGCGAGAAATTCAGCCTTCAGCGGCTTATGCCCGCCCTGCTCTGCTTTTGCCAGCGCAAAGCACCGGCACTGAAGCCGCCCCGCTTTCGCTAGCGCATGCACGCGCCGCCGGGATAAAAGCCGAAGATGACGTGATATGCATCGCGGTGATGGCTGGCTTCGCTTATGCCGATACGCCCGACACCGGTCCCAGCGTCATCGTCACCACTGATAGCCAGCCCGAGCTTGCGCGGAAATACGCGAATGAACTCAGCGATTTGCTATATCGTCATCGTCATAGCGCCTTGCCGGTTTTCCTCCCGCCTGCTGATGCGGTCGCGGCAGCCGCGCGCTATGTAAGTGGACCCGTAATTCTGGTTGATTCCGCTGATAATATCGGCGGCGGCACGACCGGCGATGGCGCCGACGCGCTAGCCGCGATGCTGGCGCAGAACGTCCACGAAGGGACGATTATATTGGCTGATTCGGAAGCGGTCGCTATTTGCTGGGATGAAGGTTACGGGGCTGAAGTTACACTTTCGCTGGGCGCCAAAGTAGATCGCTGGCACGGGAGCGCGGTGACCGCGACCGGAACCGTGCTCGCCTTATCTGACGGGGTATTCCAGTGCGAATTGCCCGACAATCACTTCGCTTCTTTCTATGGCGAAACGATCCACATGGGTCGGTCCGTTTGGCTCCGCGCTGCGGGTGTGAACATCCTCTTGACCGAGCGCAAGACGCCCCCGCTGGATCTCGCCCAATTGCGACATATCGGCATCGTGCCGGAAACACAGAGCATGATCGTCGCCAAATCCGCCGTCGCCTGGCGCGCCGCCTACATGCCGATTGCCGCTGCTGTCATCGAGATGGATACTGCCGGCTTGTGCAGCGCCAATCTGTCACGCTTCCCCTATAAACACTTGAGGCGCCCGGTTTTTCCGCTGGATTGAACACGGTCTCCGGCATTCCTCAGCATCAATGACGCTGGCGACCTGCAGTGCTGATCCGCACGAATCGTAGCGTTGGCAACGCCGCGAACCATTTACAAAGACAGCCGCTCGACCGCGCCGATACACCATGTCGCCAGGGGAGTAGTGAAAACTGACGATACGGTTTCAGCCCGATCTTGTCAAGAAATCTCTGTGCCCTCTGTGTCTCTGGGGTGGATTACCAGGTGTGAAACTCGCCAAGCATCGAAACGCTTCGATATTCACCACTCGCGTCGCCAAGCTGCTTTTGCGCGCTCGGAGTCCATCGGCTATTCTCCAAAATGTGAACTGCGTTCAGATATATGAACCATTCCCAAAGTGTGCCGCAATAGATATGTGATTAACCGTGACTCATGAAGAAAAGGGTATTATTTCGCCGATTCCGACCGCGCGCGCAACGGCGGACGGCGTCGACATCGTCATTCATCAGGCAGCCCAGATCCTGGAGGGAATCTACCCGTCTGAACGCATGCTTGAGATCAACACGCAGTCCACGATTAGTTTGCTGGAAGGCGCGCTCCCTGCTCGGAAACAACCCACAACACAGCTTCGACAAAATGGTGAAAACCGCCTTGGCTTTCCAGCGCGGCGACGCCATTAATCAGATCCCGAATTAGTTATTGGGGCGCTATGACACTTGCGGGGTCGGCAATTCCGGCGCGAACTGATAGTCGGGCTCAAGCTGTTGACGCCGCAGGATGGGGATGATTTGGCGCCAGGTCCCGGTGATGCCTTGGCAGGGCTCGGGCAAATCGTGCTTCACGATCCGATGCAATTCGGGCAGGTTGTAGCAGGGCACGGCCGCGTACATATGGTGCTCAATATGATAATTCATTTGCCAGTAGAGGAAAGCCAGAATCGGGTTGAGCGCGATGGTGCGGGTATTAATGCGGTAATCGGGCGTGTTGTCGGTCAACCCGATATGCTGCGCGACATTTAATAGATACTGGAAACCGCCGGCATAAAAGGATCCGAAAGTCACCAGAACGGCGAGCATCCACCAGCCGGTTAGCGCGGACACCAGCACGATCAACCCGTGACCAATTATGAGAGCGCGCGCCCAATTGAAGAGCGCCCGCCTGCCCTGCGCGTCTTCGGGCGGGAAAAGCGCCAGCTCCCAATCATCTTCAATAATGCCGAAGCAAAGTCTTAGCGTGTGTCTCATGCGCAGGAAGAAACCGCGCGCATTGATGAAGGCGAAAAGGAGATAAGACTTGAGGGTGAATTCGACTGGCAGCACCACTTCAGAATCGTCGGGCGGGTGCAAGGTATAGCGGTGATGCGCTTGATGGCTCGCCCAAAACGAGACGTGATTAAACCAGCCGAGGAAACCAAATACGCGCACAAAGATTTCATTGAGCCATTGGGTCTTGAAGACGGTTTTGTGGCAGAATTCGTGATGCCCATTGACCGTGAACTTTTGCAAAGAGCCATACAAGAAAATCAGCGCGATGACGAACAGCCAATGCGCCCGGCCCACCGCATACCAGGCAAGCGCGCCAGCGCCAACGAGGACGCCCAGGAAAGCCAGCGTCTGCGCCATGCCTTTGACATCACTGCGCTGGTTCAGGCGCGCCAAATCCGCGGCCGAAACCGGCGAACGATAAAACTTTATCCGTCGCCGCTGCTTGTCTTCGGTCATGGATCGACCTCTCTACAAACCGGGCTGCATCATTAGAATAGCCCGGGCTTGCCACGCGCTAATCCCAATTATATGCGGATTCGGCGACATTTTCACGGCTTCGGCGCGCTCTCGCCACAGGCAAATCCGAGACAACTCAGCGGAAACGAGCGCCGCTTGAAGCTGCCGAGCAGGAAAGAGAAGGTTTTGCGGGAGCGGCGTATTGAGCGCAATCCGCCCGCCGCCATCAAGGTCAAGTTCACCTCTATTGAAGGCGGCCTTTAGCGGCTGGGGCAGCAGATTGAGCTGCGCGTTCAGCGCTTGCGCGTTAAAAAAGTGGAGACGCGAAAGAAGACGAGCAGCGAGCCACTCCAGCCCACAGCCCGACAAACAAACACTCACGTTAGTCTTCGAGGATTTCCTGCCATTCCTTTTGCATGGCGGCAACGCGTCCTCTATGATTTCCTGGCTCCAGGGTGACCAGGCTGACCCCCTGCCTGTAGATATTGTACAAAGGCGCTACTTCAGGATGCGCGAAGGGCGCGCGCCCATTTGGCGACCTCCCTCACAAGCGCCCCTCCAGCATACGGTCCATCTCCTCGCTGGCTTGCTGCAGGACCTGACTCAATGCGAAGTCGCTGCCGTGCGGAACCATCTGCGCGCCTTGGCGGCGATACTGATCCACTTCTTCAATTGAATTAGCCGTTCGCGCCCAGACGACCCCGTGCCGCTTCGCCGCTGCCGCGACCCGGGCGACCGCATCGTCAACCGTCATGCCATGCTCTGGATACGTTGCCAGACGCAATCCGAGATCGGCTGGACCAACGAAAAGCGCGTCAATACCCTCGACCGCGGCGATCGCGTCAGCATTGGCGACCGCTTCCGGCGTTTCGATCTGGGCAACGATGTAAGTCTCGCGATTGGCGTCAGCGATGTAGCTGCTGCCGGCGCGCCAACTGTCCAAGCCATAGTCGGCATCAAGACCGGCGCCATCCAGCCCGCGATTGCCGATCGGCGGATACTTTGCCGCCATTACGATCTCACGAGCCGTCTCCACGTCTGAGACGAAGGGGACCATCAAGCCAGCCGCGCCATCTTCCAGAAAGCGATAGAGCCGGGCGCGCTGCGTCGTCGGCGGCCGGATCAAGCAGTCGATATCATAACGTTGGCACAGCGCCAGCAGATGCTGCACTTCGCGCGTATCGAAATTGCGATGTTCCAGGTCGAGCCAAATGCCATCATATCGATAGTGGGCGGCGTACCTAATGTAAAACGGCAGCACATGCCCCAGGGAACAGAAGCGCGCGAATTCGCCCGCCCGCCATTTCGCCAGCACCTTGCTTTTTCTCATGATGAGTCGCCTCCCCGGCTAAACCTTCACCGCATTCTAACCAACCTGAGGTCAGTTGTCTTGTTTGCGCTGACTTGCGCCATCGCCCATCCGATACCGACTTCGGCAGCGTCGGATTTGCGTAGGCGGCGGCATTGTCGCGATTGTGTCTACAGATTGTGGTCTTAGTAAAAGGTTTAGTTTGCGCGCGCCAAATCAAGACATAAGCGGCAACGCGCTTAGATAAGCAGCGGTCTCATCCGCTCTAGCGCTCGCTCCAGCAGTGAGACATCAGCGGCAAAGCAAAGCCGCAGGTAGCCCTCGCCCTGCGGACCAAAAGCGGCGCCCGGCGCCAGCCCAACGCCACACTGGCGCAATATCCGCTCGGCAAAGGCGTAGCTGTCCGTCACGCCATCGACCGCGAAAAAGGCGTAGAATGCCGCATTTGGCAGCGGCAGTGTCACGCGCGGCAATTCGCCGAAAGCGCGTTCAACCGCCGCCAGCGCATCGCGATAGCGCATCGTCGACGAGCGAATAAACGCTTCGCCGCCCTGCAATGCCGTGACGCCGGCGATCTGCACCGGCGCGAAAATGCAGGAGTAGTTGAACTCGCTCACAGCTTCCAGCGTATGAATCAGCGACTTTGGCGCCGTCAGCCAACCCAGGCGCCAACCGGTCATCGCCCAAGACTTGGAGAAACTGTTGACGATCAGGTATTTGTCGTCCTCGGTTACCTTGTCGATGAAGCTCGGCGCATAATCTCGGTCATAAACGATGCGACTGTAGACCTCATCGGCGATCAACCAGAGGTCTCGCTCGCGGCAGAAGTCGAGGATCAACTGCTGTTCAGCGTCATCAAGCGTCCAGCCGGTTGGATTGTTGGGCGAGTTTATCAGCAGCGCGCTGGTATTCGCTTTGCAAGCGGCGAAGAGTTCCTCCAGATCCAGCCTCCATCGCCCGCAATAAGGGCGCAACGGCACACGCGCAATCTCGGCGCCCAGGATTTCGGCGGCGCCTGGCAAATTCGGCCAGACCGGTGAAGGAATGACCACCGCATCGCCCTCGGCGACAATGCACTGCAGCGCGACCGCTAGCGCCGCCATGCCCGATGGCGTCACTGCGATATTGTCCGCGTTAAGGTCGGTTCCATATAAGCCATTCATATAGAGCGCGAGCGCCTGCCGCAGCTCGACAATGCCGAGGTTGGGCTGATAAAACGTCTGCCCTTCGTCGAGCGCGTCTTTTGCGGCCTGCCGAATGAATTGCGGCGTCGGCTTGTCTGGCTCGCCAAACCAAAGCGGAATGATATCGCTGCGTCCCATTGCCGAGTTTGACAGCTTGCGAATCAAGCTCGGCTGCAGCGCCTGTACGCTGGGACGGTTCGCCCGCAATGCCATGGACACTAATCCCCCTCCTGTTTGTAAAGAGCCACCGCAGCCACGATGATTAAACCCTGAATGAGACCCTGAATGAATTGATTCACACCGAGCATGACTAGTAAATTGGCGGTGATGCCGAGCAGCAGCACACCACCCAGCGTTCCGATCACGGTGCCGCGGCCGCCGAAGAGGCTGGTGCCACCGATGATGACCGCCGTGATCGCCTGCAACTCGATGCCATCGCCAATCGCCGGATCGCCAACGCCCATCCTCGACAACCAGAGCAAGCCGGTAATCGACGCGCTGATGCTGCAGATCACATAAACGCCGTAGCGCGTCAGCTTGACCGGCACGCCGGACAGATGAGCCACTTCGATGTTTCCGCCGATGGCATAGAGGTATTTGCCAAAGGCGGTGTAGCGCAGAAGCAGCGCCGTAAGCACGAGCAGAGCGACGAACATGATTGCGATGACCGGAACCGGACCGATCTTTTGCACATAAAACATGATGAAGGGTCTGCTCGCCGAGCCCACCGGCGATGTCGATATGCTGAGGCTGATGCCGCGCAAGATGCCTAAGGAAGCCAGCGTAACAATAAAAGGCGCGATCCTGACCTCGTTGACGAGGAATCCATGAACCAAGCCGACCACCAGCCCCAGCCCAAGCGTCGCCGCGATTGCCGCGCCGTGATTGTTCACATCGCCGTTCATCACGATCGCCGCAACCAGTATCGACAACTTCACCAAGGACCCGACGGAGAGGTCGATGCCAGCGGTCAAGATGACGAGCATTTGTCCCAAAGCGACGATGCCCAAGAACGCCGCTTGACGAGCGACATTGGTCAGATTGCGCACGGTTAAGAAGCGCTCTGACTGCGTGGCGCCGATGACAATCAAAATGATGATGAAGCCGTAGACGGCGAAGATCGGACCGTAGCGCCGCAGGAACAGCCGCTGGGAATCGCTTAAGCCGCCAAACAGCCGCGCCGAGACCTTCATATTCGTTCGGCTCTGCTGCCCGCCATCGTGGCAAGCTCAATGACGCCGGCCTCGGTCGCCTCCGCTTGCGCGACTTCGCCGACGATGCGCCCGTCGTTCATAACGAGAATCCGATCGCTCATGCCGATCACCTCGGGCAGTTCCGATGAAATCATCACAATGGCGATACCGCGATCGTTGAGCTGGCGCATCAGCTTGTAGATTTCGAATTTGGCGCCAACATCGACGCCGCGCGTCGGCTCATCCAGGATGACGACAGCCGGATGCGTCTCCAGCCACTTCGCCAGCACCACCTTCTGCTGATTGCCGCCGCTGAGGTATTGCGCTTCCTGATCGGCTGAAGCCATGACAATCGACAAACGCGCCTTAGCCGCTTCGACGATCGCGTCTTCCGCCTGGCTATCCACCACGCCAAAACGAGTGAGGCGGGACAGTATCGGCAGCGTGACGTTGACGCGCACCGACAAAGACGTGAAAAGCCCGTGCAGTTTGCGATCTTCCGGCACCAGCACCAAGCCCGCGTCAATCGCCTGCGCCGGATTGCTCCAGCTTGCGCCCTTGTCGCCCACCAGCGAGATTGACCCGCTCGTGAGCGGATCAGCGCCGAAGAGCGCGCGCGCCAACTCCGTCCGCCCGGCCCCGACCATGCCGGCGACACCCAGAATTTCACCGGCGTAGAGTTCCAGGCTGGCGTCTGCGAGAATGGTGTCGGTTGAGATATGCTCGGCAACCAAGACCAACTCGCCCTGCTCATGATCGGTCTGCGGGAAGATCTCATCCAGCGGACGCCCAACCATCAGCTCAACCAGGGTCGCGCGATCCAGTTGATCAATGGGACGTGTAGCGACAAGCTCGCCATCTTTCAGCACGGTCACCTCGTCGGCGATGCGAAAGACCTCGTCGAGTCGGTGAGAGATGTAAATAATGGTGACGCCCTGCTCAACGAGCGACGAGATGATGCGAAACAGTTGGTCGAGCTCGCTGCCCGCCAGAATCGCCGATGGCTCGTCCATGACGATGAGATCGGCGTTCTGCGACAGCGCTTTGGCGATCTCGACCAATTGGCGCTGGGCCACGGTCAACTCGCTGACAGGCGTACGCGTGTCCAAAGAAATGCCGAGACGCTCAGTCAATTTTGCGGCGCGTTCATGCAGCGAACGCAAGTCCAGCACCCCAAAGCCCCGCTGCGGTTCGCGCCCGAGGAAGATGTTCTCGGCTACCGACATCTGCGCGACCAGCGCCAGTTCCTGGTAAATGATGCTGATCCCGCTGTCGATGACCTCGCCGGCGGTCGCGCCAGCGCGCTGTTCACCTTTGTAGACGATCTCGCCAGCGTCAGCTTTGTAGGCGCCCGCCAGGATTTTCATCAATGTCGATTTGCCGGCGCCGTTTTCGCCCACAAGTCCATGAACGCGCCCCGGCTTGCAGCGAATTGAAACATCCTCCAACGCCCGCACACCGGCAAAGGACTTGGAGATATTGAGCATCTCCAGGATGTATTCGTCGATACCCCACCCCTTACCCCTCCCCAGTAAACTAGGGAGGGGAATTGCTATTCGATTCGCCCGTGGGCAGAACTAGCCAGACTCTTCAATCAGGAAGCCGAGCTCCGCCAGCGCCTCGTCCGACATGGTGATCGGACCATGCACGTCATCGCTCCAACTAGGCTCGTAGTAATCCTCAGCCTCAGCATGGGTGAAGGGGCGCGCCTCAGGCATATCGTTGATGAAGTCAATGAATCTCGGCGTGGGCTCGCCCTGCAGAATCTGTACGGCGGCGTCAAGGCATAGCGTGATCATCGCGTTGGGATACATCCAAGCCAAGAAATCAAAGCCGTGTTCCAGCGCCGAGCGCAGGAAGCCGTTTTGCTGTTCCCCGCCCGCGATTGGCGGGATAGCCATCTCGGCATCCTCATAGGCGCTGATGATGCCCTGAGCCTGCTGCGCGCCACCGGTCCAAATGCCGTCAATCGCGTCGCCATGCTGCGCCAGCCAGGTCTCCATGATCTTCTTGCCTTCAGCCGGCGACCACATGCCAGGTTGATTGTCAAGCAGCTCAATGCCGTAGGAATCGAAGACGGCCAGAGCGCCTTCTTCCATGATGACCGAAGTGGTCACGCCCGGGATGCCGGTCATCATCACGAAGTCGCCATCTTCTCCAACTGCCTCAATCAGCCATTGCGCCAACATCGCGCCGATATTGAATAGATTTGTCCCAACTTCGGTGACGAAGTTATCGGTCTCGACCGCGCTGGCGCAGAGCACGACGGGAACGCCCTGCATCATCGCCCGCTCGACCGGCGCCGACAATGCCGCCGCGCCCATCGGCACCAGGATCAGCGCGTCCGGTTCCTGCGCCAGCAGGTCTTCCACCTGCGGCACTTGAACATCGGCGCTGGCTTGCGCGTCTCCATATAGCAGCTCGGATACGACGTCTTCGCCCAATTCCTCAACGTACCAGTAGGCGTGGGCGTCAAATAACGCCGACCAGGCGTTGCTAGTGCCTTGCGCCGCCAGTGCGATCCGGTAAGGCGGATCCTTGGCGAATTCGCTGGTGTCATAGACTTCATCCAGACGCGAGAGCACGCTCTGCAAGTATGGCGACGCGTCTATCATCTCTTGCGTGATTTCGAATTCCATCATCCCGTCGTCCTGCCCAATCGACACAAGCGATGTGCCGAGCAGCAGCGACAAAATGAACAACGCGTAAAACAGTTTCCTCAACATCAGAATTCCTCCCTAAGCTGGCTAAGGGTCAGCGCGAACCGACCCGCTTCTCAAACAACTCTTTTGTCCCGATACGCCCCCCTTTTCGCTCCAAGCCTTACTCTTCTACATTGGCGAGGCTGTACAAAGTCACCGCCCCCAATATCACCAAGCCTTTGATGATGAATTGCACCTGAATATCCAAGCCCATCAGCACCGCCATTGTGCCGAGAATCTGAATGAGGAGCACGCCGGCGATCGTGCCCAGCAAGCCGCCGCGCCCGCCGACGAAAGCCGTGCCGCCGACGATCGCCGCGGCGATGGAATCCAGCTCCAGCCCGGTGCCTATAAACCGATCGACATAGCCGACGTAGCCGGTCAACACCACACCCGAAACAACCGCCAGGCAACTGCCCAGCACATAAACGGAGATGCGTATGGTATCAACCGAAATGCCCGACAGGCGCGCCGCTTCCGTATTGCTGCCGACGGCGTACACTTTACGGCCGTAGGCGGTGCGCCGCAAAACGAATATGAAGAAGGCATTCAATCCCAGCCACAAGAGCAGCGGAATCGAGATCACATACCAGGATTGATTGACGATGCCCAGAATATCCGGCACGAATCCGCCGGGAACGCCCTTGGTGTAGGCTTGCGTAGCGCCTTTGACCAGCACCAGCATCCCCAAGGTCGCCACAAACGGGGGAACGCGCCGCTTGGTCACCAGCAGGCCATTTCCCAAGCCCACAAGCGCGCCCAGCGCCAGCGCGATCAAGATCGCCGGGATCACCAGCTCATCGCGCCCATTGGTGACATCCGCCACCACAATCGAGGTCATGATGAAGATGCCGCCGATGGACAGATCCAAGCCCGCGACCAGCAGGATCATCGTCTGCCCGATAGCGACAATGCCCAATTGCGTTGCCTGCCGCATCACGACGGCGATCGTGTTGACATCGTAAAGGCGCGGCGTCAAGACGGTCGCGGCAAGCAACAGCGCCAGCAGTGCGATGTACACACCGTAATTGGCGATGAAAAGGCGCAGCCTCCAGCCGCTGAGGCTTTTGGCTGATTCGTATGGCTTGGCGACGCTCATGCGCAATCCACTTTGGCAAACTTTGCCGCGAGCGCTGTCATATTGCTGCGCTATGCCCAGCCTCAGTGCGGGGCGGCCGGCCCGTCCTCATCGTCGAGATATTTCGCCGCCCATTCGACGCCTTCCCAGGATATCGTCTTCTCCGGCGTGATCTTGACCAGATAGCGCGGGCGCACCCGCGACGGCTCCAGGTACTCGGGACCGCGTTCGCCCAAATAACGCACCGACATGCGCCGCCCGATTTCCAGCCACTCGCCATGCATCAGCGCCGGCCCCTCGACAACTTCCGCCGGACCGCGGAACAAGACCCGGGTGTAGGGGCTGCTGTCTTTGGCGCAGGATACCGAACAACGTGGAAAGCGCAGCAAATGCTGGGCGAAGACGGTCTTTGCCCGCGGGATGATCCACATGCTCTCGCCGTCCCACTCCTGCCAGACCGGCGTTACGTATGGATCGCCCTTGCTGTCA
The DNA here is from genome assembly GCA_028875185.1 of Chloroflexota bacterium. Taxonomy (GTDB): domain Bacteria; phylum Chloroflexota; class Anaerolineae; order Aggregatilineales; family Phototrophicaceae; genus UBA6055. The sequence goes on from JAPPFH010000099.1 coordinate 44,855, forward strand.
ACCGTCGCGACCCGCGCGACTATAGGACCATCCAGGAATTCTTGCAGTTCCTCGGCATTCAAGGCGCGCATCTTGCCCATCCATTCGGGGTATTGTCTCTCAGCGCTCATAAATCGTCCTTTCTACAAATTATTGTCTCGACCTGGCGCGGCTATGCTGGCGCGCAAAGCAATAGGTCGTTCAGCCAGAGTATATCCAATGTTGCGGGGGCTGCCAAAATAGGGCGCCGGCCGCCTAGGCAAACTCGATGCGCGCATTTCCCGCCGCTGCCGCAGCGACAACTTGCTCAGGCCCGTCCGTCTTAAAGCGAATGCGATAAGGAACGGGATTATTCAGCGCGAGTATATCATGCCGACGCCTTCCTTGACGGATGCAGCCGAGTTCGTTCTACTTGTATTCGAAGGTTTTCTTTTGGAGCAAAGTCATGAAACTGACAAGCGATTTGCACGTTGTTGGCGGCGGCTACTTTGGGTTTGGGCTATCCGGCTATCTGGATTGTCATGTCTTCGTCCTCAATAGTGGCGATGAACTGGCGCTGGTAGATCCGGGCATGGGCATGGACCGCGACTTTGATACGATTCTGGATCATATCCGCGATGACGGCTTGGATCCCGCCAAGATTCGCAAGCTGATCCTGACGCACTACCATTGCGATCACATCGGCGCGGCAGCGGAAGCGCAGAAGCGCCTTGACGTCGAAGTCTATTCATCCGCATTCGCCGCCCCCGTCATCCGCGAAGCGGACGAAAAAGCGGTCGCGCTTGATGTCGCCAAGGCGGCCGGCTTCTATCCGGACTCGTTTCATCTTCCGCCCTGCCCCGTCGATGTGGAGCTGGTCGAAGGCGATGTGATCAAGGTCGGCAATCTGGAACTGGAGACTTTCGAGACGCCGGGTCATTGCGATGGCCACCTCAGCTTCCTCATGCGTGGCGGCGACCGCGTCTACCTGCTCGGCGCCGACCTGGTTTTCTGGGGCGGCAAAGTCGTCTGGCAGAACATCCACGACTGCCGCATCGACGCCTACGCCGACAGCATGTTCAAGCTGGAGCCTTACGACTTCGATGCGCTAGTCCCCGGCCATTTGCAGATTTCGTTGACCGGCGGCAAAGCGCACCTCGACGCGGCCTGCGCGGCTTTCCGTCAGTTGGGCGTCCCGCCGAACCTGCTTTGACGCCTAGTCCTTCAATACTTTGCGCATTACAAGCAATGGTGTCGATCTAGCCGTCCGCAGGCAAAGAGGTTCTAGCGACCGGTCAACTGATTGCAGGATTCGGGTGTGGTGAATGTGTTGATATATCCCTCGTTT
>JAPPFH010000030.1 GCA_028875185.1 Chloroflexota bacterium
CTAGGTTACCATCAGTTTGAACCGATAAATGAAGGAGAATTGATGCCGTGGGAGTATGTTCCGGGCGTCCTCAATGACTTTGATACGAGCGAAGCAAACATCTTGTCTATTGCCTACAATCAGTCTGTACTGCACGATTTTGTGTATGGTGACCGCAGGGCAAATCCACAAGTCTATCTTGCGCGTCGGACTAAATTCACAGGATCATACATGATTGCAGAAGATACGATTGACGCTACTCAAGTACAGATGGAGATGGATCTAGTACTGGAGCTGAACGGCAATGTAACAGTTTTCGAGGCCAAGAACGGTTTCCATGACGATTTCGCAGTATATCAACTGTTTCATCCGTATCTGTATTTTGATGACCATCGCCGAAGTGGTAAACTAAATTTAGGCGATATTCAGTGTTGCTACCTGCAGAGGAAGAAGACTCGTCGCCGAAAGAATCAGCAGCAGAGCAGTGTCTTGCGATTACATTTGTACAGATTCAGGGATCGCGAGATGGCGTCTATTGAATTACTGCGCAAGAGAGAATATGAGTTGAAAATGAAGGATCCTCTATGACAGCGCTCCCAGAACACCTCATAGATACTGTAGTGTTGGGCGACGTCATGAACACGCTCCATTCACTGCCTGACAATTGCTTGCACATGATTTACGGCGACCCCGATTACGGCGTCGGCATCAATTACGCGGGAAAGAAATACACCCAGCGCTGGGAAGATTATATAGACTGGTACGTTGGGCTAGCCACCGAGTGTATGCGAGTATTGCGCGACGATGGCAATCTGTTCTTCATAAATTATCCTCGTCAGAATTCATACCTACGTGTGCGTTGCCTGGATGAACTGGCCTACGAGGTGTTTGATTACGTTTGGGTCTATCCTACAAACGTAGGTCACACGCCGCGTCGATTTACCACAGCACACCGTTCTGTCTTGCACGCAGTTAAGAGCAAGAAAAACGCATTTTACAAAGAACAGGTGGCATTGCCGTACAAGAATCCAGAAGATCGTCGGATAAAGGGACGGCTTGCGAGCGGTAGCAATGGACGTATGCCCTATTCGTGGTTCGAATTTAACTTGGTCAAAAACGTGTCGAAGGACAAGACATTTCACGCTTGCCAGATTCCGATTCCACTTTACGACATGCTTCTCAATGCAAGCACTGTGGAAGGTGATAGTGTCTTCGTACTATTCGGTGGTAGCGGTTCTGAGGTCGTTCATACTCAGCGATTGTGCCGGACATATTTGTCCTGTGAAATTCATCCCGGCTATCATCTGATGATAGTTGAGCGATTGAGCAACAACGGTCATATAGACGAAACGCACAGAATTGAGAGGCGCGAAGAGCAGTCGTTGTCTTGGGATTTGCCAGCGCAATCGCCTTTGATTGATGGGTTGATGCCGCGGCAGCTTTCGTTATCAAACGAATCAACCACGACGGAATAGCTTTCCCACTTATGTCGTTTAACCCAGAACAAGAGATTATTATCATTGCCACTGTCATAGCAGTAGGACTTTTGGTGCTTGTTGTGCGGTGGCTATATTTCAACTCGAAAATATACGCAGTCAATAGAAATCGCGATGAATACATGCGTATATTGGAAGCGTTATCAAATGGTCAACAGGACTTCATGCACTACGATAGACTTGCGGAAGTCGAAGCGAGACTTTCACGTCTGTTGCGGCAATCCAATAGCGCGCCGACGGGTTTTATTCTCAGACATGAGCCAGAGATGTTTGGTGCGTTTGGACCTTCACCGAGCGTGGTCAGAACTTATTTGCAGTCCTTCCATGAATCCATTGGCTATTTCCGAGCTCGCAAGAACGAAACAGTGAATCCAATATTTTGGATTGAGAGCTTGCTAAATTGGCCAAAATCTGTACTCGGGATGCTAGGATTCAATGAGCACGGTGCCTTCGCCAACATGCTTAAACTCCTAGTACTGGTTCTAGAGGTGGTTGTCGGATTTCTTCTTGTTGTATCGAGACTACAACAAATGGCGCAAGCCTAACCCCGCCGCCCCACACCCGGAATCAGGCGCAACAGGAGCCGCTGCGCCCGCAGAATCAGCAGGTAGCCCTGCGTCTCGCTGTGGTTGTCGAATTGCCTGCCGCCGCCGCTGCGCAGGTAGGCGCTCAAATCGGCGATCGCGTCGTCGAACTTGAACTGCGCCGCCCGCGCCCGCCCGCGCGCCTCGTAAGCCGCCAGCAGATTCGGATTCAAATCCAGCGCCCGTGTCAAATCAGCTTCGGCTTCGGCGTAGCGCTTGCGCTCTTCGTAGGCGAGCGCGCGGCTGAAATAGGCTTCATCGAATGCGGGCTCGATATGGATCGCCATCGTGTAATCGTTGACCGCGGCCTCGATATTGCGCTGCCGTATCTGGAGATTGCCGCGCTCAAGGTAAGCCGCCGCCAGATAGGGCTCGATCTCCAGGGCGGCGTTGACGCTCTCGAGAGCGGCTTGAGGGCGCCCGAGCGCCGCTTGCGCCCCCCCGCGGCAGAGGTAGATTTCGGCTATGTCGCCCAAGCCGAGCTTGATGGCGCTGTCGAAAAGGGCGACCGCGCCATCGAATTCGCCCGCTTCCAGCAGCCGCAAGCCTTTTTCGAAATAGTTGCCTTCATGCTCGGTCACGGCAAAAGCCCTGATTCCGCGAGACATTCGCTTATTGCTACTGTAACGTAAATCAGCGCGCGAGCAAGCGATGGCGCTTGCCCTATAATAGAGACTGTTTCAAATAGCATCGCATAACCGCGTCTCGCGCCGCGCCCAGATTCAGGAGACCGCCTTGCCGCGCCGCATTCTTGTCGCCCTGCTCGTCTTGCAAGCATTCACGCACTTGTTTTGGCTGTCGCCAGCGGCGCATTCGGGTCAAGTGGCGATCCCCTGGATGATGAATCGCGGCTTGACGCTGTTTGGCGATATTTGGGAACAGCACGCGCCCGGCAGTTCCGTATTGGCGGCGGCCGCGCAATCGCTGATCGCCATTGACCCGGGCTTGTTGGCGAAATGGCTCAACATCGCGCTCGTTCTCGCATTGACGGCGCTGGTCTATCAGTTGGCGAAACGGCTTTCGGGCGATGATTGGGCGGGAGCGCTGGCTGCCGCCGTCTTCGCCTGGTGGGCGCCGGTCTACGGCAACGTCTTGCTCTATTTCGATACCCTGGTGGCTCTCTGTGTGCTGGCGGCGCTGCTCGTCTATTTTCATTGCGGCGAGCGACGGTCGGCGAAGCGGATCGCGGCTGTCGGCTTGTTGATGGGCGCCGCAACGATCTTCAAGCAACATGCCTGGCTGGCTGTCGCCTTGCTCGGGCTCTGGCTGCTGTTGACCGAAAGGCGGCGAAGCCTTTTGGTCTATTGCGCGGCGGCGCTTTTTCTTCCGCTGCTGCAGTGGCTCGCGCTTTGGAGCGCAGGATCGCTGGATAGCTACATCTTTTGGAATTGGACCTTCAATTTCAGCGGCGCGATGAATGGCGTGCCGCTCGATGGCGATCTCTTTCGCAAGCTGCTTTTGACCAACGCGCTCGTCTTCCCCTTTGTCGCGCTCGCCTTGCGAAATGATCGGCGTCACCTGATTCTGGCGGCGCTGTGGCTGGCCGGCTTGACCCTGCTCTACCCGCGCGCCGGCGAGAACCATGCCATGGCGCATTTGCCGCTGGCGGCCGTGATGTCCGGCGTCGTACTGGCGAAGCTGCTGCCGCAGCTTGGCGGCTGGCGCCGTTGGGACGCGCCGGGCACAATCTTGGCGGGCTTGCTCGTTGCCGGCGGCATCGGCTGGTTCTGGACTGGCGCCGTCAGTTATATCCCGACGCCTGTGGGCGCGGGCGTCATCCTCGGCTACGATGAATTCCGCGATCTAGCGTCTGCGCTAAACAAACGCGCAAACGCCGGCGACACGCTCTTTGCGCTGCCGGAAACCGACAGTACGCCGCAGCTGCACCCGCTGACCGGCATGCCACCGCCCGGCATCTGGGTCAAGGGCTGGCACTGGTATTTCGAGCCGGAGCGGGTCTTGGCGACGATATTGGCGGAATGGGAAGCGGCGCCGCCAACCTGGATCGTAGTCTTCCCCCAGCTGATACCGGCGGGCGAGCCCGGCATCAGCGCCTTGCTGGACATCGTCGAGGCGCGCTATGCGCTGGCTTTTGAATCCGCGCCGATCTATGACCACGGGCGGGCGGCGGCCTATCGCCTGAAAAACGCGGACACATGAGCCGTGAGATGATTCAACTGTCGCCGCGCGGCAAGGCCATCTATCAGCTGCTGGATCTTACGGTAGCGCTGCTTCTGCTGTATGGCGCCGGTTTCTGCGCGAGCGCGCTTTTTCAGCTCCCGTCGCCGCCGCTTACGGATATTATCTCGGTCGAAATCATTGAGCGCTGCACCGAGCGCGCCTTTCAACTCACCATCCTGAGCGGGCTCATCGCCGCCGGCTTGATGATGGCGGGCGAGCGTCTTAGCGTCCACTCAGTATTGTCGCTGCGGCGGATTTGGACGGCGCTCGCAATCGTTTCGGTCGCGCTCAGTCCCTTCGATTTCAAGGCGGCGCTGGACTTGGCGGCGGCGCTGGCGCTGCTGCTTACGCTGGCGCTGAGCTACCGGGCTGTGGTCTCGGTCTCCTTCCGCGCCTGGCAAACTGGTCTTCTATTGATCGTCCTCAGTTTGATCGCGGCTCATCTGCTGGAGGGTCGCGCGCTTTACGCCGCCCGCGCCTTTCGGCTCCAGGTCGCCTTCCCCATCGCCGGGCTGGGCGTCATGGTTTGGCTGATGCGGCGCTACAGCCGGGTGGAAGCGGAATGGGCGGCTGACGGTCTGTGCATCACAGCGCTGCTGGTCTTCCTCGCCGGCAGCTTGATCAGCCTGGGACGTCTGGGGCTGGCGCCGACTGTCAGCATCGGCGCGACGCCGTTGATCCCGCTCTGCTATATCATTCTTGCCGGGCACAGTTACCACGCGCTGAGCAGCCGCAACGAGAATGCTTCGCTGGCGTCCCACTGGATCGCCGCCGCGACGCTGTTCTGGCTGGTTGGCGGCGGTTTCCTCGGTACGCTCAGCATCCAGCCGGCGATAGGCGAAGCCATGCGCGCTACGGGCCTGGCTGCAGCTCAGGATTGGCTGGCTATGTGGGCGCCGCTCGCCATCGTGCTGGCAATCGTCAATGAGGGCGCGACATCGCTGCGCGGCGACAACCGGCGCGTCACCGGCTACGTTCCGCTCTGGCTTGTCGCTTTTGGCGCTGGATTAGCGAGCATCGTCGGGGCTTGCCGCGGCGTCGCGCAAATCTACCTGCGTGAGCTTGCGGCCGCGGAGACGACCGCGATGGCGGCGCTGCTGCTGCCGCTGACTGCCGTCTGGATCATCTGCCTGTCGGCGGCCGGCGCCGGGATTGTGATTTATGCGCTGGGCTTCTGGCTGCGGCGGACCCGGATTATGGTCGCCGAGCGCTAACCTGCTTTCGGCGGGATGAAAGCCGCGAGGAGCGCACTGGCGTATGCGATCAGCAGCCAGGCGCCGGAGCTGCCGGCGTCATCGGGAGGCATGTTGGGGGAGACCAACGCGAAAGAATTGCTGACCAGCCAGCCGAAAAACGACAGTCGCCAGCAGCCAAATGCCAAACTCGATTGAGAAAAACAAGCGCCTATTCATCATGCAGCCGCGGTTCAGCCCCTCAGCTTCGGACGAATCCAGTCCATTTTGGGGTAAGCCAAGCGCTCCCACTCGCGCAGCGTCGCCGCCACATCATAGGGGACGCGCCGCAAATCAACCCTGAGCGCGCCGTCTTGCCACTCCAGAATCGCCCACTCGGCGAGACCGGGATTCCCGAAAGACAAGCCGATGCTGCCCGGATTGATGACGCGCCAGCCATCGACTTGACGATCCAACGCCAGGTGCGTATGACCGCAGAGCGCCAGCCGCCCGCCACGGTCCAGCAGCGCGTCAGCCGCTTCTTCGTCGGCGCTGTCGGGTCCCAGCGCGACCGATTCATCATCGCCCGGGATGGCGTGAAAGCCGATCACGCGGCCGTAGCCAGCGACATCGAGCTTGAGTTCGCGGCTCAAAATATCGCGCAGCAGCGAGAAATCCGCCCAACTCAGCCGCTCCATTGACCAAGCGTTAATAGCGCTCATGCTCAGGATATTTTCGCGAAAGGCATCAAATTCGCCTTCTTCTTTCGGCGGCGCAAAGGCGATGCGGGCGCCGGTCACCAGGTAGCGGTCGGTGTTGCCGCCGATGATTTTGACCTTATCTTCGCCGCGTTGCTCCCGCAGGCTGTTCAACGCTTGAACGCATTCACGCGGCTGCCCGCCCAAAGCCGCCAGGTCGCCCAGGCACCAGATCAGATCAAATTCGCCGCAGCGTTCCATGTCTTCTAGGGCGGCTTGCAGCGCGGGCAAGTTGCCGTGAATATCCGAGAGTATCGCCAGGCGCATGATGATATCCGTCCTCTGCCAATAGCGAGTCAAGTGGACAAAGTGTAACATGGAAACGCGTTAGCGGCAGTCGCTACGGAGCAGCCCGCATCGTGAAACGGATATCTGACACATGGCAAGGCAATGGAGCCAGCCTGGACCGGCTGTCGTCTTTGCGCGCCTTGCCCTTCCAGTGGCTGCTGCCTTTGGCTTTCTTCTGCGTTGGTTTGGTCTACCTGTACAGCGCGCCGCATTTTGAGGCTTCCGACAGTGACGAACATGTCGGCGTCATCAAATGGATCGCCGAGACCGGAACGCTGCCAGTCCAGGCAGCCGAGCACGACCACCTCCACGCGCAAGAAGCCAGCCAGCCCCCGCTCTATTATCTGCTGATGTCGCTTGTTTGGTCCGCGCTGGACACATCCGATTTTGCTGACTACTTCCAGCGCAATCCGCTCGTTTACATGGGGCATCCCGACCGCTTGGGCAATCGTAATCTTGCCTTTTATCGACAGCCCTACCCGCCAGATCTTCAGGGCGCGTCGCTCGCTTTATATGTCATTCGACTGCTGACGCTGGGGCTGGCAACCGCTACGGTGGCGGCGATTTATCAGTCGGCGCGGACGGTTTTGCCGGATCACCCCGGCTTTGCGCTGCTGGCCGGGGCGCTGACCGCCTTCAACCCGATGTTCCTCTTCATATCTACATCCATCAGCAATGACGTATTGGTGACGATGTTTGCGTCGCTGTCTTGTTGGCTGGCGCTGCTAACGCTGCGGTATGGATTTGACGCGCGGCGCAGTCTTGTACTGGGCATTTTGCTCGCTTTGGCGATTCTGTCCAAGCTCAGCGGTTTGACGCTGGCGCCGGTCCTTGCGCTCGCTGGGGTCTGGCAACTATGGCGGACGGGCGATCGGCGCGGCTTCGCCATATTCTTTGGCGCAATCGCGCTAGTCCCCTTGCTTCTCGCCGGCTGGTGGTTCATCCGCAATCTAACGCTTTATGGCGAGCTCTTCGGCACGGCGACCATGCTGGAGAATTTTGGCGGGCGCAGTATCCCCCTCGCGCAACTCCTGCAAGGTGAATTCATAGGCTTGCGCATCAGCTATTGGGGGCTGTTCGGCTCTTTCAGCATATTTACCAATGACATGCATTACCTGGTGATGGACGCGGTTTCGTTGATCGGCGCGTTTGGGTTATTGATCTTTCTGGCGAAGAACCGGCGGAATCGCTTCCGACTATCGGCAGCCGGCTTCCTGGGGATCTATCTAGCAATCGGCGCTGTTATGCTGATATGGTGGGCGCTGCAGACGACCGCCAGCACCGGGCGCCTGCTCTTCCCTTACGTGACATCAATCAGCATCTTGCTGGCTCTCGGCTTAGGCGCGCTGCGGGTTCCGCCTCCGCTCATCGTTTTGCCGATGTTCGCCTTCAGCATCGCCGCGCCATTTCTTTATATCATCCCGCAATACGATCATCCGCCGACAGTGGATCGAATCCCCGCTACCGCAGTCGAAACGACCATACGCTGGGATGATATTGCGCTGGTCGCTTATGAAAGGCCGGCGCCAGCCCGTTGGGCGCCCGGCGACGAGATTCCGCTGACGCTGTATTGGCGTCCGCTGAAAGCCACTGACGAGCCGCAGGCTCTCTTCATCAGCCTCATCACAAGCGCTGGCGAAGCGCTGGCCACCATCGACAGCTTCCCCGGCTGGGGCACGCTCCCGACCACCTGGTGGGGGGACGATGTCATCTACCGGGACGATTACATTTTGCAGATACCTGAGGAAGCGCGCGGTTTCTCAGATGTTCGGCTGCATATTGGCTGGTACATCTTCCCCAAGGGCTCAAATATTCAGCCTATGCTTGAATCAGGCGAGCCGGCAGGCGCCTTCACCATCCCGATAGGCGTCTTCGTCGATGGCGCCGCGCGCGAAACGCTAGCGCCCGATGCCCTGGAGAGTGGCGCAGTCTTTGGCGACGCGATAGGCCTCGACGTCTGGCGCTTCAGCGAAGGCCGCATCCTGGAACTGGCATGGCGGCTGACGCGCGAAATTGGCGGCGATCTTCGTGTGTTCGCCATTGTCCTGGAGGCGCCGTATCAAAGCAATGAGCCCTTCCAAATCATCACGCAAGCGGATAATCCGCCACCAGCGCGCCTCGACTTCCTCAAACCCGGCGATACCTTCGTCACGCGCCACGAGTTTCAGTTGCCGGCGGGATATACGGGCGTACACGGAATCTATGTCGGCTGGTATAACCCGGAACGCAGTCAACGCCTGAGCGCGCCCTACCCGTCGAACATGCTGGAACTGCCCGCCCTTCGCTTTTCCGCTCCGGCGAAATAGCCGACCATGTTGCGCGCTGATCCATGCCGGCAGCTGCATAAAGCGTTTGAACACAGAGACCGCGGAGGGCGCAGCTAATTCGGGCGCGCAATCGCGCGCCTCGCTTATTTCTGCTGATATCACTCTACCCGGCAAGGCATCCGTAGGGGCGTTTCGTGAAACGCCCGCCAGAATACGGCGTTCGGCTGATCGGGCGTTTCGGCGAGATGCCGCTACAGCAATTGAAACAGATCGAATTCTCTAGCTTGGCTGAATCTGGTCGTTACCTGCCATCGCCTCTGATAGACGCTGTACAGTGTTCCGAAAAGGGGAATCTCTGTGCTTCTCACCACTTCCATGTCGACCTGAAGTTGACAGTCGTCAGATAAGTCGCTATCCTCTGCCGGAGTAGGAAATGAATTTGGCGCTTAAGATGCGAAGACAGGCAAGCTATTGTTGTTGTTGCCTTTGGACGGGAGCCTAACCGCCTGAGATAACAGCCAGCAGCATTCGAGACCGAGAGTCGAAGTCAACAGGCAATAAGGCGCGGCGCCCTAGCAAGGAAGCCCTTGAGGCGCGCGGAATTGCCGGTTGGCTTTTTTGTTGAATTGCGATTAGCCGAGACAAGAGAACGGTATGACGATCACAGCCGAATTGGATGCGGACACGCTGAACGAAAGCGTCGATAATTCGGGCGATATCGAGCGGCAGATCGGCAATACGCCGCTGCTGAGCTTCCGCCGCGTGAGCAAGCGCCTGCCGGCTGATGTCCGCGTCTTGGCGAAAGCCGAATGGCAGAACCCCGGCGGCAGCGTCAAAGACCGTGCCGCTTACGGCATCATTCAAAGCGCCGAAGCAAGCGGGCAGCTCCAAAGCGGCAAGACCATCCTCGACAGCACCAGCGGCAACACCGGCATCGCCTACGCCATGATCGGCGCGGCCAAGGGTTATCGCGTCAAGCTCTTCTTGCCGGAGAACGTCAGCCCAGAGCGCGTCGCTATCCTGCGCGCCTACGATGTCGAGCTGGTTTTCACTGATCCGCTGGAAGGCTCGGACGGCGCGATTCAAGCGGTGCAAGCCTTGGCTTCGCGCGAGCCCCAGCGCTACTTCTATGCCGATCAATACAATAATCCCGCCAATTGGAGAGCGCATTATCAGGGCACCGGCGCTGAGATTTGGCGGCAGACCGCCGGCGCGGTCACGCATTTTGTCGCCGGCTTGGGCACGAGCGGCACCTTGATGGGCGCGGGACGGCGACTCAAAGAATACAATCCGGCGGTTCAAATCGTCTCGGTCGAGCCGGATTCGCCCTTCCATGGGCTCGAAGGGCTGAAGCATATGGCGTCCGCCATTAAGCCGGGCATCTTCGACGCCGGCTTCGCTGATGCGGCGCAGTCGGTGCGCACGGAAGACGCCCACGCGATGGCGCTGCGGCTGGCGCGGGAAGAGGGCTACCTGGTCGGCATCAGTTCGGCGGCGGCGATGATCGGCGCCTTGCGGGTGGCGGAGGGTTTGGCCGAGCGTGAGGCCAGCGGCACGGTGGTCACGCTCTTCCCCGATAATGCCTACAAGTACCTGAGCGAGGCTTTCTGGCGGGGGTAGCCAGCGGCAAGCAAACCTCCAAGTTTCAGCTACAACGTGATATTCTAAGATTGCTGTCATGACTGACGGCTGTTGTTTGTTATGGGATTTTGCGGAAATACGAGAAATGTCGAATCAGGAAGAACACGATCGTTTACTGCAGGTGGAATGGCGAGAAAAGGTTATTCCCAACTTAGGCGGTAGTCAGTGGATTCGAGTTTATCAGCCAGGTCGTACTGGTTTACCCGAGCAAGTTGGTTTCTTCTGTGGATTGATACCTAATGCCAACGTACTAACGTCCCTCCAGACGTATGAATGGGACGTTTACATAGGTGAAGGCGTGCCTGGTTTCATGCAGTCGTTTGATGAAACCGGGAATTGCCAGACACTCTATGATCGCTATGGACATCTGAAACACAGTATTGAGCCGCTGGTCATCGTTCGAAGTTTCCATGGTCTCAGGCCAGATGAAATTGAGATAGCTGAAGAATTCCGGTTTTTCCACAATTTGTTCCTTGACCACGACAACAAAACATATGTCAAGTACGACGAGAGTGGCGACATCATTCCTGTCGTCAGAATGTCAGACAATTTTGTTGATATACGGCGCAAGTATATTCGTCAGTTTCTTGCCGTGAAAGAAATGACCTTGGTCCTCTATTTCGAGAGAATGTATTTTTCAGTCAAGAGTCTGGAACAATTAGATGTTGAAGAAGACTACGAGCAATTTACCTCAGACAATTTCACGTTTAATTTCATTGTTCGGGATAATCCCGTCCGTTGGAATGGTCTTCAGTCTCAATCCTGGATCTTAGGCAAGACAATCATTAAGGGAATACCTATAGAAAAGTGCGACTTCTGGCCGTTTGAAGAGGAAAAGCAATATGAAGAATTCATCATTGGCGTTGATGACGATGATGAATCTATAGCCTATACTTCCAATCCTGACGAACTAGCTGATTACTTTGGGAAAAACAGACATGCGCCCCATTATCTTACTTCCGTCTTCTTTGGACGTAAGGTTCTGGCCAAATACTACAACGAACCACAAATATATAGTGTCGACGACGGATTCTTATGGTGTGGCGGGAAATGGACATTGCGAATGGACAACAGCCATCTCAATTATGTAGTTGTATTCTTGGGCGATTTGGGCAGAGATCTTCCGCACAAAGAACAATTACATTGGAAACGCTACAATGTGCCACCTGATGGTCGTATGAGCGAAACCTATTTCAGACGATCATTTCTCAACCAGCCGGCAGAACCGGAAGACAGTGCACTTAGATTCCGTGATGCATATTCCAGGTTTTCAAGATGCTGGCGTGAGGAATCAGGATGGGACCTTTTCAAGCCGCTTTCCGAGGCCGACTCGCACCATTTGACCACATTGCACCGCCCATTTACTAGCGAGTCATCCGAGCTAGATAGATTGGTGCTGTCGCTGTCCAAGCTTTTAGTTGATTCTACTAATGTGCGCAAAATCAAGAATGAAATCCCTGACTTTGAGATCAAAGATACGCGAGGCATCAAAAAGAAAAGTCTTACGATTCTAGAGGAGTATTTGGTTCAGAGAGACTTCGTTGACTCTGGTAACTATATTGAGTGCCTCAGAATCGTTCAAGATATAAGGTCAGCAAGTGCTGCACACCGCAAGGGTAGAAAGTTTCAGCGGGTGTCGAAGTCGGTCGGCTTGGACTCACGAACGACTCAACAGATTGCCGACGAAATCTTCAACACATTGACTGACTTTCTCGACAGCCTGCGCAAACACTTCTGCCCGAACGGATCAGACTAACTGACCCCATTCCGCTCGTAGGGAATAATCTTGTCCCATTCGTCCGCCGTTGAGCGCGCGACGAAAGCCACCACCGGCTCGCTGTCGCTCAAATTAAAGACCTCGTGCGGGATGCCCGGCTCGATGAAGATGAAGTCGCCAGCGCTATTGTCCACCACTTGCTTGCAGCCATCGCCGTATTCGTGGCGCACTTCGCCTTCGAGGATGTAGAGCATCACCTCGAAATCGACATGGATATGGGCGTAGGCGACGCCGCCTGGCGGGATGGTAGCGACATTGATCGACAATTCCTTTGCGCCGACATTCTTGCTCGATAAGCCGGTCTTGTAGTGGATGCCGTTCCAATCGCGCTGCTTCCCGCCGCCGCGCAGGACGCTAATGCCGTCATCGCCTTCGACCAGCGCTCGCAGATCTTGATCTTCGCTCATTGCTCATGCGCTCCTCTTGTCCAAACGGCGCGAGTATAGCTAAGATAGGGCATTCATTCCAGCCGAAAGGGCTCTGACATGAGCGCAAAAATTGGCATTCTAACCGTCTCCGACCGCGCCTACCGCGGCGTCTACCAAGACCGCGGCGGACCAGCGATTCACGATTATATGAGCGCGGCGCTGACCAACGACTGGACGCCGGTCGCGAAAGTCGTGCCCGATGAGCTTGACGCAATTCAGGCGGCGCTGGTCGAGCTGGTTGATGAGAGCGGCTGCAGCCTGGTGGTGACCACCGGCGGCACGGGACCAGCCCCGCGCGATATCACGCCGGAAGCGACCGAGGCGGTTTGCGGGAAGATGCTGCCGGGTTTCGGCGAGCTGATGCGGCAGGTCTCGCTGAATTATGTGCCGACGGCGATCCTGTCGCGGCAGACGGCGGGTATTCGCGGCCGGGCGCTGATCGTCAACCTCCCCGGCAAACCGAGCGCCATCCGCGATTGCCTGGATGCGGTGATGCCGGCCATCCCCTATTGCATTGATCTGGTCGAGGGCGCTTATCTGACGACGGATGAGAGTCGGATTAAGGCGTTTCGGCCGAAGACTTGATATGGCGATGATCACCAAAAGCTTCACCACAACCAAAAGCTTCACCACAGAGGAAGAGAGGAAACACAGAGGACATTGAGGAATAGTATTGCCCTCTAATACACGACACGTTTTATGCCATGGCGCAAATGACGAACATTGAAATTAATGAGCAAACCGGTCTTTATCCCGGTAGCTTTGAGGTAGGTAATCAGTTGAGCAGTGTGAATAGGCAGCAGGGAATCCACTGACTTCAATTCAAGGATGACGCGATCTTCGACAACGATATCGGCTATCAGGCGGCCGACATGCTGGCCGCGATATTTGATGTCGATGGCTTGCTGAGCCTGATAGCGTATGCCATGAGCCTCCAATTCGATACACAGGGCATTCTGGTAAACGCTTTCTAGCAAGCCGGCGCCAAATGCGCTGTGAACATTCATCGCCGCCCCAATTATTCTTCCCGTCAACGGATCTTTTTCAGAACCGCTCATTGCCACTCCATAATCCCTCTGTGACCTCTGTGTATCCTCGTTTCCTCTGTGGTGCCGAACTCAATCAAAACTGCGGCAGCACATCATGAGCCAGCAACTCAAGATTAGCCATATCGTCCAGCTCCAGCCAGCGCAGCATGATGCGGTTGATGCCCGCTTCGAAGCGCGCCGCCATCTGATCAATGACCTCCCCCGCTGTCCCGACGATCAACCTGCCTGCCGCCACTTCGTCCTTGCTGATGCCGCTCTCATGCAGAAAGGCGTCGAGTTGCGCTTGCGTCCGGCGGTAGATGACGCGAGTCATCAGCGAGTACTTCAGCGCATCAACCGCGCGTCCTTCCGCGCTCAAATACTCGTCAAGAATGGCGCGGCGCGCGCGGTATGTGACGAGGTCGAGCGCGTCGGCATTCCATTCATCCGCGTGCTTCGCCACCAGGGGCAGCGTCCGCTTGGGTCCGTTGCCGCCGATCAAGATAGGAGGTCCGCCGGGGCGCGCCGGGCGCGGCAGCAGGATGGCGTCTTCCAACTGGTAATGTTCGCCGATAAAGTCGAAAGGCGTATCGCTGCGCAAAAGCCGCTTCGTCACTTGCAGCGCCTCTTCCAGCATCTGATAACGCGTGGCGAAGTCGTAGAATGGCAGGCCGAATCGCTGATGCTCGCGCGCCTGCCAGCCAGCGCCCATGCCCAGCACCAAGCGTCCGGCGCTGAGGTCGTCGATAGCGGCGGCATAACGCGCTTGCATGCTGGGATGGCGGAAGCTGACCGGCGCCACCAGCGAGCCGAATTCGATGGACTCGGTATGGCTGGCGGCATAAGCGAGTGACATCCACAATTCAAGCGAATCCTGGTCGTCCTCGCCGGCGGGATTCGTGAAGTGGTCGGAGCGGAAGACCGATTGGAAGCCACAATCCTCAGCCGTCCGCAGCAGGCCTTTCCAGCGCGTCCAATTCAAGCCGCGCGACCCCTCGATCATGATGCCGATTTGCGTCATTGCGCGTCTCCTCTGAGCGAGTCATCTCGGGCGATGTTAGCAGATGAGCTAAGCGCTTGGCTACCGGCTGATGAGAGCCGGATCCTGGCTTCCCAGCCGAAGACATAAATTGGCTTCAAATACGCAAAGGCTTCACCGCAGAGGAACGGAGGAAGCACAGAGCGCACAGAGGAATACTTGGCGTTGAGTAAGAGAGGGCCTGGTGAACCTTTCAATACACAATGCGTTTTATGCCATGGCGCAAATGACGAACATTGAAATTAATGAGCAAACCGGTCTTTATCCCGGTAGCTTTGAGGTAGGTAATCAGTTGAGCAGTGTGAATAGGCAGCAGGGAATCCACTGACTTCAATTCAAGGATGACGCGATCTTCGACAACGATATCGGCTATCAGGCGGCCGACATGCTGGCCGCGATATTTGATGTCGATGGCTTGCTGAGCCTGATAGCGTATGCCATGAGCCTCCAATTCGATACACAGGGCATTCTGGTAAACGCTTTCTAGCAAGCCGGCGCCAAATGCGCTGTGAACATTCATCGCCGCCCCAATTATTCTTCCCGTCAACGGATCTTTTTCAGAACCGCTCATTGCCACTCCATAATCCCTCTGTGACCTCTGTGTATCCTTTCTTCCTCTGTGGTGAATCTTTTCAAATGGAGTGTATCAATGCCGCCGCCAACTGCCGTCGGCGAGGATTTCGCCGATCGCCAGCAGCGCCGCGCGGATTTCGTCATCGCCGTTGTAGAAATGGGGCGCGATCCGGATGCCAGCTTGCGGACGGAAATCAATCTTGATATCGCGCGCCAACATCTCGTTAGAGACTTCGTAGGCGTTGGGCGGATTGACCGTGACCGTGCCGGCGCGCTGGGCAGGATCGCGCGGCGAGACGACCTCGTAACCCATTTCATCAGCGAGCTCAATGATCAACGCCGTCTGCCGCTTCGATTTTTCGCGGATGGCGGCGACGCCAACCTGGGCGATGATATCGACGCCGGGCTGGATGGCGTGCAGGGAGGCGATGCCCGGCGTGCCGTTCATCAACCGGTAGGCGTCTTCGCGCAATTCAAGCCGCTCTACATCAAAAGCGAAGGGCGACGCGCTGGCGAACCAGCCGGTCAGCTTGGGATTGAGAGTGGGCAGCAGGTCGGGGCGCACATACATGAAAACGCCGCCCGGTCCCCCACAGAGCCACTTGAGCGCGCCGCCGATATAAAAATCAACATCCCAGGCGCCGACATCGACCGGGATCACGCCGACGCTGTGATAGCCATTGAAGACGACCTGCGCGCCGACCTTGTGCGCCTTTTCCGTGATCGCGCGCGCTGGCATGATGAAGGCGCTGCGGAAGAGCACATGCGATGTGCTGACCAGGCGCGTCGATTCGTCGATGGCGTCCAGCAATTCGTCGACATCAATGCTGACGCCATCGCGCGAGCGGATCATCTCAATGCGCATATGATCTGGCAGCCAACTGCGCAGGGCATAGACATCGCTGGGGAAATCGAGCTCGGTGATAACAACTTTGTCGCGCCGCGGATCGCTGAAATCCAAAGCGCCGAAGAGGATGCTGTTGGCGATGCTGGCGTTCTGATGCGCCAGCACCGTATTTTCGGCGGCGCCCATCAGCGGGGCGATCTTGTTCCCGACGGTCTGGGGCAGCTCGAACCAGCCAGCGCCCCAGGCGGAAACGCCCTGCCCCGCCCAGGTATCGGCATAAGTTCGCAGGCTATCGTAGACGCCGCGCGGCATCGCCCCCAGAGAATTGCTGATCAGGTAATTGCAGTGGCTAAGAATCGGGAATTCGCCGCGCCATTTCAACAGACTGTCGCTCATAAGGGCAAGTTTCCGTTATCCGGTTGTAGCTGGAGCAGAGTATATGCCCGCCGGCGCGCAAATGGAATGGACAGTGGGAACAGTTGCGCCCAGCGTCACAAAGCGGATAGATGGCGCCCTATGCGGTAGCGAAACCAGGCTCGCAGCCTGCGAATGAAATGCGGCGGCTCTATCGTAAAGCGCTTGACGGCTTCTGCATGCAGGCGAGGCTTGTCTGATGCGTCGATCCAATTGGCAGCGATCAGAATATCAATCAGTCGTCGGATGTCCCGCCTTAGCCTTACACGTTCCAGCATGCTGCCTAGTGTATGAGAGTGCAATATCCGGTTCAGTTTCTCGTCCGAAGCGTCGGGCCATAGTTGCTGCAGCGCTGCTTTTCTGAGCGCTCTTCCGGTTTCCTTTACCGCGGCTCCAGCCAACACGGTATAAGACTGCTCGTGGAGGCGATACAGGTAGAGGACATCGGGCAAGTTGGCGAAGCGGGTGTGGCGCGCCAATCGTAGCCACAAGTCGATGTCATCACGGTTTCTCATGTTTGCCCGATAGCCGCCGACCGCGTTTAGCACGTCGCGTCTCATCATTGTCGAAGCACCGCCAAGTCCGCTGCCCATCGTGCACAGAATACTAAATATGATTAGGCAGTGCTCTTCTGGATAGAGATAAAAGGTATGGGACGGCGCCGTCTCCCCGAAAAGCTGCAAACTGCAACCGACAACGCCGATTTCCGGGTGCGCTTGCAGGAAATCGAGCTGCTTTCGAAAACGTTCGGGCAGGCAAACATCATCCGCATCCATCGCAGCAATGAGGTCGCCCCTGGCCGCATCGAGACCGGCGTTGCGGGCGCTCGCGGCACCCATATTCCGCTCAAGCTGAAGGCATTGAATGCGGCGGTCGCGATCCGCATAGGAGCGGCTAATCACTGGCGTGTTGTCTTCTGAGCCATCATCAACGATTATCAATTCAAAGTCGCTGAAGGTCTGCGCCAGGATGCTCTCGATCGCTTCGGCAAGATACTTCTCGGAGTTGTAAACGGGCATCACGACTGACACCAGGGGCTTGTGATGATCCGTCATGCCAGCGCCCCGTTTTCGCCAAAGTGATGCCGGCGCCAATGACTGAACTTCTGCCAAAGTCGCGGCGAGACCCGCTCCAGCCGCCTATTCATGGCTTCAATCAGATGCGGTCGGTCGCCCGGCTCGATCCATTCGGCGGCGATCATGGCTTCAATCAGCCGCTTGATGTCGCGTTTTGCCGCGCGCCGTTCGCGCCAACTTAGCCTGGACCAAGGTCTGACGCGGGCGAGCCGCTCCACAGTCTCCAGCGGCGCCTCGCCCCAGATCCGCTCCAGCCTGACCTGGCGCACCAACATCGTCTCACGCTCACGCTCGGTGTGCCGCTCTGCTGTAATCTGGCTGGAGTGCTGACGATACAAATACAGGAATTCGGCGATGTTAGCGAACTTCGCCCTGCCCAGCAGTTTCGTCAAGAGGGCGCAATCCGGGCTAATGCGAACCGACTCGTCAAAGCCATTGACTTCCATGACCAGATGGCGCCTCATCATGAGCGTAGCATGGGTAAAGGGCGCGCTAAGAAAACCGAGAAAATGATCCAGCATGATCTCGGCGTGCCGCACCGGCGGCTTGCGCTCGTAGATGGGCTGCATGTCTTCAGACACGAGGCGCGTGTAAACGCCGACGGCGCCGACCTCAGGCCGAGCCTGCAAGAGCTTCACCTGCTTTTGGAAGCGTTCGGGCAGGCTAATGTCATCGCTGTCTTGACAGGCGAAATATTCGCCGCTAGCGGCTGCGAGGCCAACATTGCGAGCGGCGCCGTGACCCCCATTTTCCGCCAACTCTATCACGCGAATGCGGCAGTCGGCTTCCGCGAACGCGCGGCTGATCGCCGCCGAGCTGTCATGCGAGGCGTCATCCACGATTATCAATTCAAAATCGCTGAAGGTCTGCGCCAGGATGCTCTCGATCGCTTCGGCCAGATACTTCTCGGTGTTGTAAACTGGCATCACGACTGACACCAGGGGCTTGTGATGATCCGTCATGCCGTCGCCCCCATTTCGCCCAAGTTATGCCGCCGCCAATAGCAGAACTTCTGCCAAAGGCGCGGGCTGACGAGTTCCAGCCGCCGGTTCATTACATCGATCAGGAGCGGTCGGTCGCCGGGATCAATCCATTCGGCGGTGATCATGCTGTCAATGATTCGAGTAATGTCACGCTTAGCCGCGCGGCGTTCGCGCCAAGTCAACTTGGACCATCTTCTAATTCTGAACAGTCTATCCAATGTTTCTTCGGGCGCCCGCTCACCCCATAATCGCAAATAACGACGTTGGCGAGTCTCGATTATGTCGCGGTCGCGCTTGGGATTGTCGTGCGTTGTGCGCTGGCCCGGGCGTCGACGATGGATATACAGGTGTTCGGGGATATTCGCGAATGTCGTCCGCCCTAGAAGACGCGTCATCAGATCGCAGTCGCCACCATATCTAAGCGATGTGTCATAACCGCCGGCCTCCAGGAGCAACTGCCTTCGCGACATGAGCGCCGCGTGCACATAGGCTTCGCTGAATGCGCCGACATAATGATTCAGCATGATTTCCGCATGTCGCTCCGGCGGGAGGCGATCGTGCATCGGCTGCAGGTCCTCAGATACGACATGAGCATGGACGCCGACCGCGCCAACCGCGGGGTTGGACTGCAAGAAACGCGCTTGCTTTTCCAGACGGTCGGGCATGCAGAGGTCGTCGCTGTCGTGCCCGACGAGGAATTCGCCTCGGGCTTGAGCCAAGCCCACGCCCCTCACCTGGCACTCGCCACGGTTCTCCGGCAAATCAATCAGGCGAATGCGAGGATCACGTTGCGCGTAAGCGCGGATGATTTCCGCCGATTTGTCTTCCGATCCATCATCAACAATAATGAATTCGAAGTCGGTAAACGTCTGCGCCAGGATGCTTTCGATCGCCTCGGCCAGATATTTCTCGGTGTTGAATACCGGCATGACGACGGACACCAGGGGTTTGCGATTATCGGTCATGCCAGATTGCGCTCGCTTCTCGTTTCGCCAAAATTATGCCGCCGCCAATAACAGAACTTCTGCCAGAGGCGGGGCGTCGTCGCTTCCAGGCGGCGCTGAATATGGGCGGCGACCAAGCGTCTGTCCTCCGCGTCTATCACACCGGCGGCAATCATGGCGTCCAGCAAACGCGTCATATCGGCACGCGCCTTCCGCCGTTCCCGCCAGGGCAGGCTCTCATCCATCCGCATCTGCTCGAAACGCGTGAGCGTCGCCCGCGGCGCTTCGCCCCAAAGCCGCTCAAGCAGGAGCGCGCGCGCTTCCCAAGCCTGCTCCTTCAAGGCGGCGTCGCGCGTGGTATGCGTCTGCGCTTCATGGCGGCGATACAACAAGAGCGTCTCCGGTAGATTGGCGAAGCGCGTCCGCCACATCAGGCGAGACCACAGCTCGGTATCGTATGCGGTGCGCCGGCCCCGCTCATAGCCGCCGATACATTCGAGCAGTTCGCGCCGCATCATCACCGTTGGATGGATAAGGAACGAAGCTACGAAGATATTGTACACGATCAGCGCGTGTCGTTCCGGCAAATTGAAGGCGTAAAATGAGTTCAAGTCTTCATCCACCGCCTGTGCGCCGGCGCCCAGCACGCCGATTGCCGGATTGCGCCGCAAGTGATCGACCTGCTTCTCAAGCCGTTCGGGCAAGCAGACATCGTCACAATCCATCGCCGCGATGAACTCGCCGGATGCAACAGCCAGCGCTTGATTGCGGGCATCGGCGGCGCCCATATTACGTTCAAGCGCTATGAAACGGATACGCTCGTCGCCAGCTTGATAAGCGCGGATGATATCGGAAGAACGATCTTGAGAACAATCATCAACGATGACGAATTCAAAGTCGGTGAAGGTCTGCGCCAGGATGCTCTCAATGGCTTCGGCCAGATACTTCTCGCCGTTGTATACGGGCATGACGACAGAAACGACGGGCATGGACTAGAGCTTCTCATTGTCGTTGCGCGAGCCAGTCTGTATCATAGCACCATTGCAGCCGCAATATTGATCGTTTTGCCTCTATCTACCGATGACGGTTGTTGACAGCCGCATTCCGGCGCCGCTAGAGTCAGCCGAGGAGCAAATCGCCGAGGGATGGTTATGCCAGCATTGGACATCAAGACGGTCGGCGGCAACGGCAGTTTCAACGATGTCATCGCCGCCGCGCCGCCGGAGATTCAGAAGATCGCGCAGGCCGCCCGCGCGCTGCTGGCTGATGTCATGCCCGGCATCACCGAAGTGCCCTGGGCGCGCCAGAAGATTGCGGGTTACGGCGTCGGACCGAAGAAAATGTCGCAGCACTTCTGCTATATCGCGCCCTTCAAGAAACACCTCAATCTCGGCTTCATGTACGGCGCGCATCTGCCCGATCCGCAAAATCTGCTCGAAGGCAAAGGCGCGGACTTGCGGCATATCAAGATTCGAAGCGCCGCCGACCTGGAGCAAGCGGGCTTGCGCGAGTTGATCGGCGAAGCCAGCCGCTTCCTGCCAAAGTTAAAGTGAACGCGCCTTGGTCAGACGAGCTAACGCAGGCGCTGCTGGAATTCGATGGCAAAAGCACGGGAGCGCTTGAACGCTTCGCCGCCGCTCATCAGCCGGGCGCGCGCCTAATCGCGGCGTTATGTGATTTCGCCGCGGGTGAAGATCGCAACGTGCAAGCGGCTTCGACCTGGCTGCTCAAGCGATACCGCGTGGCTGGCGCGGACCTGTCCCCCGGGCGCGCTGAAGCGCTCCTGCGCCTGCTGCTTCAGGAGACCAGTTGGCTGACGCGCCTGCATATTCTGCAAATGATGGATACTTTCGTCGTGCCGTCACCGCTGGCGGCGCCCTTGATTGACGCGCTAGCGTCCCAGGCCGGCGGCGCCAAACCATTCATCCGCGCCTGGAGCGCCCACGGCGCGGCCGCGCTCGCCGATCAGCATCCGGCCTATCGCGATCGCGTCTTGGACCTGCTGGCGCAGGCCGAGCAAGACGGCGCGCCTTCAGTGCGCGCGCGCCTGCGCCGAACCCGCCTGGCTTTTGATTGGCTCTAAGCGCCGCCGTGAGAGCGAATCTTGGTGAATAGATCGCGGAAGATCGGATCGCGATGCACAAAATTGACCACGCGCGCCAGATGCCGCGAGCGGTCGACGCTCCAGGTCACCTGGTCGGTCAGCAGCGGGCTGTGCGTCAGATCGCTCGGCGCCCAATCGGCGTTGATCAGCCAGGCGATTGTCGAGATATCCCAGATGACGCTGGAAGCGCCGAAAGAATCGGGCCGATAGTCCTTGAAGATCTGGCAGAGATAATCGCCCACCCGACTCGTCCCGCCGATGTAGGCTCGCAGCTCGGCGTGCGTCGTCAGCAAATGCGAGGTCACGCCGTAACATGGCACGATGACAAAAGGCGCGCCGCTGTCGAGAACGACCTGCGCCGCCGGCACATCCTGCACGAGGTTGAATTCGCGTGTGTGGGGCCAGTTCAGATTGTGCCCGCCCAGCCAGACGATCACGATTCGTTCGATAATTTCCGGCGCCAACAGCAGCGCCGACGCCACATTGGTGATCGCGCCGATGGCGACCACATACAGCGGGTCGTCATCCGCGCTCGCCAGCGCCTTGTCAATTAGATCGCGGACGGCGTCGTTGTCCCGCGGCGCGCGGTCGACGCCGAGGTAGTCGGTCGAGCCGCGATAAGCGAAGCCATCGGCCGAGCGGCCCAGGAATTCGAGCAGGCGCAGGATCTCTTCGTAACTCTTTTCCATGCCATCGCCCGGACCTTCGGAGCGCGCGTTGTGGAAGGGCGCGGCGTAAATGGCTTCCACCGTCATCTGTTCCGGCGAGAGCATCGCATAGGTCAAGGCGAACTGGTCGTCAATTTCGTTATAGGTATCGGTATCGAGCGCGATGCGCGCCTTATTGCGCGGCGGCGTCAAGCGGCTGATGCGAAACGCTTCGTCCAGCGTGGGGAAGGTCATCAAGGTCAGTCTCCATTATTGCCTGCCAAGAGCGGGCGATTCACAGAATCGCCCCTACATTTGGTTGTATATTATCAAGGGTTTGTAGGGGCGGCTCGGTGAGCCGCCCGTTTTGATTCAGACGAAGATGGGGATTCGCTTGCGGCTAGCTCAGGGCGATGTGCCCGGCTTGATGTAGTCGGTGCCATGCGTCTGGAATACCGGCGGATAGATCACCGCAGCATCCAAGGCGTTCTGGTCTTGCACGAAATACTGCGACATTGTCACGATCGGGTCGGGCCATTGATGCCACATGTAGGTCGGCGTGCCCTCGGGCAGATCGGGGTTGTGGCTGCCATAGGTGAAGTGGTAGCGCCCCTGCGCCAGCTCGATGTCGATGGTCTCCAGCGCCGCCACGATAGCGGCGCCGTCTTTGTAGCTGTCGGCCAGATCAATGGCATGAGCCATCAACAAGACGCTATCGTAAGGTTCGAGGGCGAAACTTGGCGCGACTCCGCCGAAGGCTTCGGTGTAGCGGTCGTTCAACTGATGGGCGATCTCACCAAAGAGAGCCGGGGTCGCGCCCACGCGGGTGAAGGCGCAATAGTTGCCATCGGGCACGGCTGACCAGAACTGCGCTGAATCGCCTGCGTAAGACTCGGCGATGCAGATCGTGTCTTCACTGGGCGTGATGCCCAATTCAGCCATTTGCTGATTCAGATTAAAGCCGGTCTCGCCAGTGACCAGGACATGGATGGCATCCGGTGGCTCGGGACGAGCCAGCACACGATTGAGCACGGGCACAAAGTCTTCGGTACCCAGTTCAAAATTGTACTGTTCGACGGCGATGCCGGCCGCTTCCAATCGCGCCCTTTCATCGGCCGCCGCCGGAATGCCGTAATCGGTGTTTTCCGTCATGATGATCACATCCTGCAAACCGAGATCGATCATCCAGTCCACCGCGACGACCGACACCATGGAAAAAGCGGGCGAAGTGCGGAAGATATAATCGACGCCATCTTCAATGCGCGGCGCTCTGCCCTCATATTCGATGATGCCGTTGGCGGTGATGTTGTCGTTCCAGGGACCGGCGAATAGCGTCGGGATCTGGTTCTCCTGCGTCAGCTTCATCATTGCCAGCGCCACCGCGCTATGGTAGCCGCCGACCACGCCATGCACTTCATCATCGAATATCCAGCGCTCAGCCAGCGCCTGCCCACGCTCGGAAATGCCTTCGCTGTCGCCGGTGATGACTTCCAGCCGATGGTTGACGCCGGCGATGTCAATGCCGCAATCGGCGTTGATATCCGCGGCCGCCTGCTGATACGCCCAATCAATGACGACCCCGGCCCCGGTCGAACCCGGTGGCGACAGCGGCGCGATGCCGCCAAGCTTGATCGGTTCATCAGCGAATTCACAGTGGCCGTCGGCGTATGCGCCGCCAAGGCTCAGTAGCAACAACAAAGACAGCGCCACCATAGTTCGCAATGGAAAAAACTTTTTCAACATATCAACCTCCCGGTAATTGCAATGAACTGACAGCTACAAAACCAACTTCTAATAGCTTGAGTGTATCACAAAAATTGACCACTGGCACATGATGACGCAAGGTGGAGTGGTGAATTATTGATACCGCGACAAACCCCCATCCCCGAAAGTCTATGTCTACGTGACCTGGCCCCTTGCCGTAGCGCAGTGTCTACGCGCGCCCCGCAAGGACTGAGGACAGGACAGGTTTAATCCGATTGGCTATAGATGCTTCGATGTGTCAATCACAAGCAACTCTAAGAGCGAAAATTGTAGGGGCGACTGAACCGCAGTGTCTACGCGCGGCGGTGGGTCGCCCGAGTAAGCCCAAGAAAACACGTAATTTGAGACGAAATTCTGCTCGCTGCAAAACTGTCCTGTCGTCAGCATTTGGGGGGGATTTAGGGTGGGGGAAACGAGGGATACATCAACACATTCACCACACCCACGCAAGGACGCGCCAATACTGGTGGGCTGGCGCAGACCTCAGCGGCAGCTACCCGCCCGGCTTGAAGTAGGCGGCGCCGTGTGTCTGGTAGATTGCTGGATAGACAACAGCCGCTTCCAAGCTGCTCTGCCCTTGCTCGAAATACTGCATCACCGTCACGACCGGCACGGGCCATTGATGCCACATATAGGCCGGCGTCCCATCTGGAATTACCGGGTTGCGCGCCCCGTAATCGAAATAATAATGACCCTGAGACAAATCAATATCGGTCGTTTCCAGAGCGGCGACGATGGCGTCAGGGTCAATGAAACTGCCGGCTCTTTCCATCGCGTCGGCCATCAGCCAGACGCTGTCGTAGGCTTCCATGGCGAAGCTCACTAGAATATCCCCGAACTCCGCCTGATAGCGCGCGTCCAGGTCAGCCGCCAGGTCGTTGTACAAGCTGGGGATGGTGCCGACGCGGTCAAAGGCGCAGAAGTTGCCATCGGGCACGGTCTTCCAGAATTGCTCGGATTGGAATGCGAGATGGTTGGTGACGCAGATCGTCTCAGCGGTTGGGGCGAGACCTAATTCCGCCATTTGCTGCGTCAGGTTGTATGAGGTTTCGCCGCTGACCAGGATGCGAATCGCGTCCGGCAGCTTCGGGCGCGCGTAGAGCCGCGTCAGAATCGGCACGAAATCTTCAGTGCCCAATTCGACTTCCAACTGATCGACCTGGACGCCGGCTCGTTCGAGGTGGGCGCGCTCGGCCGCCGCCGCCGGATGCCCATAATCGGTATTCTCCAGGATGAGCACAACATCTTCCACACCTTGCCCGACCAGCCAATCGGTGACGACCTTGCCGACGATGGAACTTGGCGGCGAGGTGCGGAATACATAGTCGATCCCATCGTCTTTGCGCGGGGGATCGCCCTCGTAGCCGATATAGCCGGCCGCGCTGATCTGATCGTTGCGCGGATGGGCGTAAATCGTCGGCATCTTATAGCGCTGGACCATGCCCATCGTCGCCAAGCCGACCGCGCTGTGATAGAAGCCGACGATGCCATGCACCTCGTCTTGCAGGATCAAGCGCTCCACCACCAATTGACCATATTCCGAGACGCCTTCCGAATCGGCAGTGATGACTTCCACGCGGTGATTCGCATCGTCGATCTTGATGCCGCAATCGGCGTTGATATCGGCGGCCGCTTGCTGAAAGCCCCAGTCCATGCCGATGCCGCCCGCGACCGACCCCGGCGAGGACAAAGGCGCGACGCCGCCGATGCGAATGGTCTCGTCGGCGAAGCTGCAGTGGCTGTCGGCGTAGGCAGCGCCAGAGAGGAGCGGGGCGATCAGCAGCATTATGGCCGCCGCGCGCGCTCGCAGACGTTTCCGCATCATTTTCCCTCACTGAGCATAAGCGGCAAGGCACTGTTAGAGTACAGCCGGAGAGCGTACAATGACAAGACGCAACGCGCCTCAAGCGCGGCAAGAGGGAGAATGAATGCCCCGCCTGTTCGTCGCCATTGATCTGCCTGACGCAGCCAAGGACCGCATCCTCAGTCTGCGCGAGCGCGACCTGCCGCCTGGGCGCTGGTCGCGGCGCGAGGCATTGCACCTGACCTTGCACTTCATCGGCGATGTGCCGGAAGGGGTGGCGCGCGCTTATCAGCGTGTATTGGCGGAGGTTGACGCCGCCGCATTCGACCTGCAAATTCAAGGCGTCGGGCAATTCCCCATCAACGACAGGCCCCGCGTCATTTGGGCTGGCGTGCAGAATACGCGTGAGTTGCGCGCGCTGCACCAGGCGGTCGGAGCGGCGCTGGAACGCGAGGGTTTCATCCGCGAGCGGCGGCGCTTCCATCCGCACATCACCCTGATGCGCTTCCGAAAGCCAATTCGCCGCGGCCCCGCCAGCCGTTGGTTGAGCGCGCATATCGATTTCACCGCCGCGCCCGTTCGCGTCGAGCGCTTTGCGCTATTCGAGAGCGACCTGCAACCGACCGGCGCGATTTATCGCCAGCGGCGTGTTTACCCACTGAACCATAACTGAACCATAAGAGATAGTGTAAGGCTTGTCCGCTACTGGTTGGCATTGCTGACTCTACAACATGCAACAGATATCTAAAGCTTCACCACAGAGGAAATGAGGAAACACAGAGGTCACAGAGGGACATATTGTCGTTTTCAAAACGACGCTGTAGGGGCGTTTCGCTGAAACGCCCGCTGACGTATGGAGTCTGACGACAGGGCAGGTTTGGACTAATCGGAAATTTATGGCTCAAGTTAGAATTCGAAAGCATCTTTCCTGGCGAAAACTGTAGGGGCGACTGAACCGCAGTGTCGCCGGTCAGTGTCTACGCGACCTACGCGCGGCGCTGGGTCGCCCGAAAAAGCCCTGGAAATTGTAGAATTCGGAACGAAATTCTGCTCGCTGCATACCTGTCCTGTCGTCAGCACGCACAAGTGGCAGGTCGTCCCCGCGCAATATTGGCAGGTGACCCGCCCAGTTTAAGCCGCCGCAGTCCTCGGCAGCCGATGCGCCCGCAGCAGCAAACCGGCGGCAACTATCATCAGGCCTATCGCCAAGAAAGCGCCGGTTATGGAAGTCTCGGCAATAGCGGCGAAGAGCGGAGCGGCAAGCGCGATGAAGAGAGACAGGAACATATTGATCAACGACAAGACCGTGGCGCGGTTCTTGCTCTCGATAAGCGCGTTCTGGTAAGCGGAAAACAGCGGCGCCTTCATGTCAGTGACGCCCAGGAGCAGAATCATGATTAGCGCGGTGGCGGCCGGTCCGGCGGCGGCAGCCAGCAGCCAGTACATAGCGCCCGGCAGCAAAATGAGCAGGGCGATCGCGCGGGCCTGTCCCAGCCACTCTTCCAGCTTGTAGGCGTAACGCTGGGTGAAGGCGGCCAGCAAACTGCCAAAGGACAAGACCACAGCCGTCAAGAATGGCGCCGCGCCACTCTCAATCAGATAAGGCGGTCCCAGGGTCGTCACAAGCGACGCCGTGATCGGTGTGGTGAACACCACCAGCAAGGTCAGCCGGCGCAGACGCCGATGATGGCGCAGCAGTTGCGCGCCTTCGCGCAGCAGGGTCATGCTGCCCGCCCTGGATTCTGATGTATCGAGCGCCGGTTCGCGCAGCGCCAAGCATACAATCGCGCCCAAAAGCAGAGCGGAAACAGTCAAGGCGATTGCGGGGATGAAATTCTCGACCGCAGCATCGCCGATGATCAGCCCGCCGATGATCGGCGCGATGACAAAGGCGATTTGCCCCCAGCTGTTGACCCGCCCCATCGCCCGCTTCATCGCCTCTTCTCGGTTTTCCGGCGGCAAGCTGTCGTATACCAGCGCTTCGACCGCGCCGGAGGCGAAAGCAAATCCAGTGCCTGTCAGCAAGGCGATGACGACATACCACTCGAAGGTACGCGCGAAAATAAAGATGAACTCGGCGCTGGCGAGCAACAAGGTTGAGGCGAAGATGGACCATTTGCGACCGACGCGGTCAGCCAGGAGGCCCGTCGGCACTTCCATTACAAAGATGGTGAAGATCATGATCGACTCGATCAGACTGATCTGCACCAAGGTCAAGCCGCGCGCCAGCAGCAGCAGCGCCAGCGCATGCACGTAGAGATGAAAACGCTGGCAGAAGTTTATGATGACGACTTTGTTGATGTTGCCGCGGTACACGGGTTGCCTCTGCCGCTGAGTGTTCGGCGCGCCTCATTATATCGGCGCGGCGCGCCCTGACTATCGCGCGGACGGCGCAATTGCCGCTATAATCCGCGGAACCATTATTTCAAGAATGAGAGCGTGAAGAATGCGCGAGAATCGTGTGCGGACTTTATGGGCGGAAAACTTGGCGGCAATCAACGGCTGGCTGCATATCCCCAGCGCCTGGTCGGCTGAAGTGATGGCGCATCAGGGTTGGGACAGCCTCACCATTGATATGCAGCATGGCATGATGGGCATGGAAACCGCCATTCAAATGCTGCAAGCGGTCTCTACAACCGATGTTGTGCCCATGGCGCGCGTCAACTGGAACAGCCCTGGCGACATTATGAAGCTGCTGGACGCCGGCGCTTATGGCATCGTCTGCCCAATGATCGAGACCCGTGAGGAATGCGAAGCCTTCGTCGGCGCTTGCCGCTTCCCGCCTCTGGGATACCGCAGCCTCGGTCCGACGAGGGCGCGCGTCTACGCCGGCGAGGATTACGCCGAGCGCGCCAACGACACTGTCATTGCATTGGCGATGATTGAGACGCAAAAAGGTTATGACAATCGCGACGATATCATGAGCGTCGAGGGACTGGACGGCGTTTTCATCGGCATCGGCGACCTGCGGCTGACCATGACTGGCCGCGCCGGCTTGGACGCGTCGGACGCCGTTCTGGACGCCGCGCTCGACGAACTGCTGGCGACTGCGAAGCGTCATGGCTTGGTCGCGGGTGTGTTCGCCGCGGGTCCCGACCATGGCATCGAGTTAATCCGTCGTGGCTACAGAATCGTCAGCGTGATGACCGATACCGCGATTCTTGGCAGCGCCGCCGCAGGCATGGTTGACAAGGTGCGGGAGGGTGTGGGGTAAGCGCGTCAGTCGGTACGACGGTTACGATATATCCGTAGCTCTTCTCTTGATAAGTCCTGTTCAGGGACCAAGCGATAATGGCGTTCAGCGAGTTTCACAACTCCATCGTCTGGGTCGTCGTCAAACTCAAACAGAGCAATTGTCATGTCGTCCATGAATTGCGCCGCTATTGGACGCGCAAGTAAATCGGGAAACTTTTCTCTACATAGTTCAAAGTCTTGCTCAATTTGAACGATACCGAGACGGTCACCTTTGCCTTTAGCCTGGACAGGAATGACGTAATGTGCGCCTCTTTTATCAATCCCGACGTAGATCTCATCTGTTTCAATCTGTCCCATACGCTCTAATTTGGTACGCAAATGATTTTGAATAGAATAGCAGGCAACACCGGTGAAAATATCAAGCAAGCGATTGTAACGAAGCTTGGCCAGGAGCGCCTGTTCGTCCGAAAGAGCGTATCGTGACACGATTCCTGGCGTAGCATCAGGCACTTTGACGACAGGCAACGCAGGGTCAGGATGTATGTGTACAAACGTCCTTAACTCAAACGCGTACTCCGCGTCGCCCTTCAGCGCAATGACCCAAAGCTTCCCACAATGCGCTCTTTCTAAGATAGCATCAGGTAGATCTCTGCGAAATCGGAATGTATAGATCAGATCCCCGATGTTTTTCACCAGCGGTAGATTAAGTCTTGACGCCGACTTTTCTATCTCCTCTCGCGAAAAACTTACCGACGATTCACCGCCCTTGTAGTTAGCCAAGAAGATGTCTTCGATGATCTGCGCGTAGCGGCTCGGTTTTGGCATTGGCAAGGATCAACCATTCCATTGAAGAAGCAAGACTTCTTCGCGCAAGTGATTTTTTGTTGCCGTTGAAAACCGAGTACGGAACAGATCAATATCCAGGACTTCGTACCCCAAGCGTTCGGCTACTTCTGCCAGAAGCTGGCCCGTTCGGATCAGGATTCGAAAATAAGATGCTTGGTCGCCGACGACGTATGCTAGCTTTGCGCCTGGGCGCAGCAACAATCGTAACTCCGAAAGATGACGCGCCATGCCTCCAAAATATAGGCGAACTACTTTTGCATATTGTTTCTCAAAGCCGGAAGTCTTTCCCAATTCAAGTCGACGCTCTTCAATTGAATCTGCAAGCGCCTCGATTCTTGGAATATGTTGGACCCAGTGGTGGTCTTCGTCGGATATGTAGACA
The DNA here is from genome assembly GCA_028875185.1 of Chloroflexota bacterium. Lineage (GTDB taxonomy): Bacteria > Chloroflexota > Anaerolineae > Aggregatilineales > Phototrophicaceae > UBA6055. The sequence continues at coordinate 30,218 of JAPPFH010000030.1, forward strand.
CCGCGCGTGTTTGATCGGATGAATTTATGCTTTTGTCGGCGCAAGTCTTCGCGGCTGGACAGGAAACCAAGCAATACCGATTCGAGTCGGGTGGTTCGACTATAATCTTTTTCATTTGGATACGGTGGTGATGTTATGACCGCGTCAACCGAACAAGGTGCCAAGTTTCGGCACATGTCCCTTGAGTCGGCCAAGAATACCGTTGCCGGTGTAACCGACTTGTCCTTAAAGTTTCGCAAATCTCCAATCATTCTGTCCAAAGCGTTCAGCCATGGCTCAATTACGGGCGCGTCGGTTTTTAGCTTACCCACACCTATTTCCGGGCCGAAGCGAAGATTGCTTATCTCTTTAACCGTTTGCTTCGCCAATGCAAGTTTCGCATGACTATGAATCCCAGTGTCTCCATGTTGTTCAATGCGATGTAGCAATGTCAGGACTTTGTGCAAAGGCAGTGGACTTATAGAATTCTTGATCAAGAGCCGAGACTGCTCTGGGTCAAATGTACGAAGCTTACCCTTGTACACACTAACACCGAAACTGGAATCCCCACCTTCATGCACTCTTTCGAGCGCGCCCGCGTTTGCCCAGTCTCTAACCTCGCTGCCAATACCTGCTAGTCCATCAGGTTCAACATCCCAATCCGTTTTCACGCTTGCCGCAAAGTGCGCCATCGCGTTGGCTTCTATGCCGACACTGGCGAGGCCTAGCTTCTTTGCTTCCACCAGCGTCGTTCCTGTTCCACAAAACGGATCAAGAATGAGCTGGCCTCTAGCCAGTTCGAATTTTTCTACATATTGGCGCACCAGGTGCGGAGGGAAGGACAAGACAAACCTGTACCATTCGTGGATGGGGCGGTCATCCTCATACAGCCGATTGAGCTCGTTTCCGTTCTGAAGCTGCGTCGTATATGTCATTGGTAGTCCGAGCTGGATTAGAACAATTGTACAATACGAGCGGGCAAAGCGCAAACTCCTTTGTGGTAACAGATTTTCAAAGAATCGCGTCGCCCAGGCAGATCTCCAGATCGTGCGCGCTTTGCAGCCAGGGGTGATCGAGCGGCACATTCTTGCGCAGGCCCACCACTTCCTCCAGCGGCACGGCAGCGGTGCCATCGCCGCATACGCCGACCATGATATTCTCGCAGCCTTGCTGGATGTAGTTGGCGGCCGCCGTTCCCAGTTGCGTCGCCAGCAGGCGATCGCGCGGCGAGGGCACGCCCCCGCGCTGCACATGCCCCAAAATAGTCACGCGGGATTCCAAGCCTGTGAGTTTTTCCAGCTCGTTCGTCAAGAGCTGCGTGCCACCGCTGCGTTCTTTATCAATCTCGTCCAGCTCGGCACGGGCTTGTTTCCGCCGGCCGCGCGCTTCTTTTTGCTTGGCTTTGTCGTCGCCGGCCGCGGCGATATCAGCTTCGGCTTCCGCCACGCGCTCTCTGGCGTCCCGCAGTTTCTTGCCGACGCGCCGCGTCATCGCCCCTTCCGATACTGCAACAATGCTGAAGCGGGTGCCGCCGCGGCTGCGCGCCCGTATCGATTCGGCCACATACTCGATATTAAAGGGAATTTCCGGGATAAGGATGACATCGGCGCCGCCCGCCAGTCCAGCGCCTAAAGCCAGCCAGCCGGTATTATGCCCCATGATCTCGACAACGATGATGCGGTGATGGCTGTGCGCGGTCGAATGCAGGCGGTCAATCGCTTCGGAGGCGATATTCACGGCGGTATCGAAGCCGAATGTGACATCGGTGCCGCTGACGTCATTGTCTATCGTCTTGGGCAAGCACACTACATTGATGCCCTGCTGCGCCAGGCGCCAGGCGTTCTTGGCGGTGCCGCCGCCGCCAACGCAGATGAGCGCCTCCAGGTCGTGCCTTTGATAATTCTCCACCATGACATCCATCATATTGCGCGTCTTGCCGCCGATAGGCATCTTGTGCGGCTTGTCGCGGCTGGTGCCCAGGATGGTGCCGCCGAGGGTGAGGATGCCGCTCAGCTCTTCCGGACCGAGCCATTCGATGCGGTTCTGCATCAGACCGCGGAAGCCATCGCGGAAGCCGATCGAGCGCATGCCGTATTTGTTGAGCGCCACCTTGCCCACGCCGCGGATCGCCGCGTTCAAGCCCGGGCTGTCGCCGCCAGCGGTGAGGATGCCAATCGTTTTGCCAATCATAAGAAGAAACCTCGCATCAACACTTTATGACTCTATTATAGCGAATAAGGTCGCCCCTTGGCAGCAAGCCCGTCCAGCGCCCTGAGGGAATTAAGCCGCATTCTATGTTATGCTCTAGGCAAACGCGGCAGCGGAAGCGAGTCAGTCATGGAAACGAAACAGCGGCTGTGGGACATAGATGAGGTCTGGGAACTCTATTGCGATCGCGCCAACGATCACTTGCGATTCGAATTAATCGACGGAGAACTGATTGAGATGTCAGGACCAGGCGGAACACATGGGCGGATTGCAATTAGGCTGGGGCGGTATCTGGATATTTTCGCGGAAGAGAACGAATTAGGCATCGTAACCGGTGAAACCGGTTATCACCCGCGAGATGACCGTTATAACCTGCTTTTGCCCGATGTCGCCTTCGTCAGCTTCGAGCGCGCCCCCGACCCATTTCCCGAGAAATTCGTGCCGACAATGCCCGATATCGCGGTCGAGATCCGTTCGCCCAGCAACTCCCTCCCCGAAATGCGCGCGAAAGCGCAGCGCTACCTCCGTCTTGGCTCAAGTCTGGTCTGGATCATCATGCCGGCAAATCAGAGCGTCGAAATCCACCGGTCGCATTCGCCCGTCGAAACCCTTGAACTTGGCGATACGCTTTCGGGCGATGACATTCTGCCCGGCTTTGCGCTAGCGTTGCGCCGGCTTTTCAACTGAGGCCATGCCCACCGAGAAACGCCTCGACAAACTGAAACGGGTCGCCGAAGCGCGCCAGGCCGGTTTCACCGTCGTCATTGAAGACATCTTCGATCCGCACAATCTGGGCGCTATCAGCCGCAGTTGCGACGCCTTCGGCATTCAGCAGATCAACATCATCTTTGAGACGCAGCCCGAATTCGACCCCAAGGAAGTCGGCAAGAACAGCTCGACCGCCACAAACAAATGGCTGGATTACCGCATTCATCACAGCACGACGGCGGCGCTTCGGACGCTGAAGCATGAAGGCTGGCAGTTGGTCGCCGCGGCAATTGATCCCGCTGCCGAATCCATTTTCGAAGCCGATCTCTGCGCCTCGAAGATCGCGCTGCTTTTCGGCAATGAGAAGACTGGGCTGTCGCGCGAAGCCTTAAAGCTGGCTGACCGGCAGGTGATGATTCCCATGCGCGGCATCGCCCAAAGCATGAACGTGTCGGTTTCGGCGGCGCTATGCATCTACGAAGTGACGCGGCAAAGGCTGGAACGCTGTCCGCAGTACCTCAGCGTGGCGCCGGAGCAAGCCGCGAAGACGCTCGGCTATTTCCTCGATATGCACGAGCGTCTCGGCAGTCGCAACAAGAGGCGGCGGGTGGAACGCGCAAAGCAGCGGCGGTCAAATCGCGCCAATTCAAATATGTAGGGGCGTTTCGCTGAAACGCCCGAAACGCTAACAAATAAATGCGGGCGTCTCGGCGGGTAGCGTAGACACTGAGCGTCAGACGCTCCTACAAAATACGCCTGCGGACAGACACAGCTTCGCGGCAGCCTCAAGCCAGCGCGAAAATGCCGACTGTGGGCCGGTGATCGGTCAGGTCATCAAAGGGAATCGCGCTCTGAATATGGCAGGAGATGACTTCAAATTGCTCTGCGGGATCGTGCAGCAGGATATGATCAATTAGAATGCGATGCGTATTATGCGTCCATAATTCGCTGCGTTTGTTTTCCGGCGTCAGCAGCCGAAAATGCCGCTGCAGCATTTCCATCTCTGGCGAATCCGGCTGGGCGTTGAAGTCGCCCGCCAGCAGGATGGGACGTTCGGGCACTTCATTGGATTCGTCCGCCCGCTTTAATTCGTCAATGACATTTAGGATCTCGCTGACCTGCGCTTGCCGGATTTGCGAAGCCGTGCGCGAGCGCTCATAGCTGGCGTCCCGCCGATCCTCGCCGATGAGCAAACCGAGATGCGTATTGAGAAAGTAAACAGGAATCCCGCGATAATTCAGCGACGCCGCCATCAGGTTGCGTGGTTGCGTATCGCGATTGCCGCTGCTGTAGAGCGTGGCTCGGCTGATGGTCGTATGGCGCGCCCAGGCGCCGGCGGTGTAGCAATCGTCGTATTCGGGGTAACTGCCCCAGGACCAGTTTTCCCTGGGCAGGTTGGTGATGATGGCGTTGCCTTCAGCCGCTCCCGTCATGTTTCGATATGCCGGTCTGTCCCATAAATTGGGGTGCGGATGATCGCACATGGTGACTTCGGGCGCGAAAGCATCAATGTAATCCGCGCCCAGCAGTTGCGCCATCTTGCGCCCGACATTCTGGCTGTGCCCGTTGAGCAAAGCAACGCCCGATTCTTGCAGCGCGATTAAGGTCGGTTGGCTGGGCGTTATCACCTGCCGCAGCGTGCTGTAGGTGTCCACAGCCAGTTTCTCGTGATCGTGCGGCGCCGGACGCATCCCGCGCGCGCCGCCAATATTGAAACTTACGACCTGTAGCATCATCCAATTCCGAACCTGCAAATCGCGTTGCATCATATCACAAGAATTGCATAATTTAGAGAGCGAGCGAGCGCTGATTTTCTGAGCAAGCGGGAAACGGCGACATCGCCCGCAACAATACATAGACACCGGATTAGGATGGCGAGATCAAATCAGAGGGGAGCCGCTCATGATAGCGACCAATGACCGAACCGCCCTGCTGGTCATCGATGTGCAGGAAGGGCTGGACGACCCGCGCCTGGGCTCCCGAAACAACCCAGCTGCCGAGCGCAATATGGCGCGCCTGTTGGTTTACTGGCGCGCGCGCAACCGCCCGATTTTCCACGTGCGGCATATGTCCACCGAGCCCGATTCGCCCCTGCGCCCGGAGCTGCCCGGCAACGCCATCAAGCGCGAAGTGGCGCCGATCGGGCGCGAGCCGGTGATCGAGAAGCAAGTCAACTCCGCGTTTATCGGCACCGAGCTGCGAGAACGACTTGAGGCGGCGGGCATCAAGTCGCTCGTGATCATCGGCTTGACTACCGATCACTGCGTCTCGAGCACGGCACGGATGGCGGGCGATCTCGGTTTCCGCGCGATTGTCGTGGCCGATGCCACCGCCGCCCATGAACGCCTTAGCTATGACGGCGCGCGTCACTCGGCGGAGACGGTGCATGAATTGGCCTTGGCGAATCTGCATCAGGAGTTTGCAGAGATCCTGACCACGGATCAGCTCCTGAGCGCGGGTTGAGCGATGTCCATTATCATCCGCCCGGCGCGCCCAGAAGAAGCGAATTGGCTGACTGAGATCGCCTGCCGCGCCAAAGCGCACTGGGGCTACAGCGGCGAACAGATCGCCGACTGGAAGCCCGCCTTCCTGACAATTACCAGTGATTACGTCAGGCAGCACTCGCTCTGGGTCGCCGAATACGTAACGGGGCAGCCAGTCGCCTTTGCCGCGCTGGAGCTAGGAGCGGCGGGCGCCACGCTTGAGCATCTCTGGGTGCTGCCGGGATGCATGGGGCGCGGCATCGGGTCGCGTCTGTTTCATCATGTCGCCGGGCGGGCGCCCGCATTCACCTTCACATCCGATCCGCAAGCTGACGGCTTCTACCTCAAATTGGGCGCGCGCATCATAGGCGAAGTCGAGTCGGCGCGCCAAGGTCGCCGGCTCAGCCTCTTTCGCTACGACGCGGCTACTGCGAATCGCTCGGATTAGACTGCGCCCGAAGACGCGCGCCGCATATAATGTGAGTGTTCTTGAATACGCGGTGAGCCATGCCGATAGCCGTCATCTCGTCCCTTTATCGCTGCCAGCAACATCTGCCTTCGTTCACGGCCGCGGTATTCGGCTTCGCCAAGCGGGTCAGCGAAAGCGGCATCGCCGCGCATTACCTGCTCATCGTCAACGATGCGACTCGGCGCGAGCGCGAGCAAATCGAACTGCTAGCGAGCGAAATCAACAGCCACTATTACGGGCGCATGACGCCAATTTACGTCGCGCGCGAGACGCTCTACGCCTCATGGAATCGGGGAATTGCGGCCACGGAAGCGCCTTACTTCACCTTCTGGAACGCCGATGACTTTCGCCAGTCCGACGCCTTGCGCGAAGGCTATCGCGCCATGAAGAAGGGCGCGGCGCTCGTCGATTTCGATTATACGCGCGTGACATCGGTCAAGCGCTTCGGTCTTCTTGCGCAAGAGCGGCGTATCCACGTGCCCTGCATGTACACGGGCGGCGGCTTGACGCGGCGCAGCGGCATAGGTCCCTTCTTCATGGCGAGCCGTTCGCTTTTCAATCAGGTTGGCGCATTCGACCGCAATTTTCAGGTCGCGGGCGATACCGAGTGGGCGAGCCGCGCCGCGCCTTACGCCAAGTTCTATCGCGGCGAAGCCAAGGGAGGCGAGTTCGTCGTTCACGGCGATAACTTGAGCAACAGCGGCGGCGACCGTGAAGACATCGAAGTGAATATCATCTTTATGCGGCTAAGCGCTTGGCATCAACTGCGGCCCGCCAACCCAGCGGCGATGCGCGACGCTTGGGAGCGCTGGGGCAATCCGGGCGGGATCGCCATACCACCGGCGGAAGCGCGCTTCCTCTGGGGCGCGGGGGCGGAAACGCGCTGGAAGCGCTATCAGGCTGAGCGGCGGCAAGCGCCAGCGCTCCGACGGCTGCGTCTATCCTTGGCGTCGCGCGGTTTGATCCAAAGCGTCGAATGGGCGATGGCGCAACGGGGGCGCGACCGCCAATGACCGCGCGCCGCTGGAGACCAATTCTAGCGCTATCCTTTCTCGCCATCCTTAGCCTGCTGATCTTTCATCAGCTTGCATTCAGCGGGAAGATCCTCGCGCGCGGCGACGCCTTCGAGTATTTCTATCCCTATTGGGACGCGCGCAACGCCGCCTTCCGCGCCGGACGGCTGCCGCTTTGGACGCCCGATCTGTTTACAGGCGCGCCGCTGCTGGCGAACCCGCAAATCGGCGTCTATTATCCGCCTAACTGGCTCACCGCGCCCTTTCGCGCGCCAACCGCCATCACGATCAGCATCTTGCTTCATAGCTTTCTGGCGGCCGCCGGCGCTTGCTGGCTCTATCGCCAAGCCGCGGGCGCGCGCTGGATACCAGCTCTGGCCGCTGGCGTCGTCTATGCCTTCAGCGGATACCTGGGCGCGCACGTCGAACAGATCAACCAGCTTCAAGGGCTGGCTTGGCTGCCTTGGCTGCTCGCGCTATTTCACCGCATTTTGACGGGCGACAAAGCGGCGCGCGACGGGCTGCTGCTGGCGATTGTCTGGGCGCTGCAGATCTTCAGCGGCCACATGCAGACCGTCTTCATCAGCGGTTTGGGACTTAGCCTCTTTGCGCTCGGACATGCGGCTGTCGGGCGCGACCGACGGGCAAAGGCGAGGGAGGCGGCGCGAACGCTGCTCGTCTTGGCCGGCTGCTTCGCGGGCGCGCTGCTGCTGGCGCTGCCGCAGTTGCTGCCCAGCCTGGAATTGCTGCGCTTATCGAATCGGGGCGGCGGCTTTGACCCGCTGGGCGCGACCGCTTTCTCACTGCCGCCCGATCTCTTGGGTCGCGCCTTGCTGCCCAGTTACGACGGGCAGCTATTCGGCGAATATGTCGGCGCTATCGGCGTCATCGGCTTGGGGCTGGCGCTCTGGGCTGTGCTGGCAAAACAGTTGACGAGCCGCCAGCATTGGATTTGGCTGCTGCTCACGGTCGTCGGCTTGATGCTGGCGCTCGGCCGCTTCAATCCGCTTTACTTGCTGCTGGCGGAGCTGCCGCCCTTTAGCCTGTTTCGCGCTCCGGCGCGCTTCCTGGCTTTATTCACGCTGGGCGCGGCAATGCTCGTTGGCTTGGGCATTGAATCGCTGGCGCCGTCCGTGAAGCCCGAGACGAGAAGATGGCGCCGAATCGCATTGGTCGTTTCGCTCATTGCGCTGCTCATCGCCCTTGCCGTCTTCGTCCCGCAAGCGGACCTGGAGCTCGTATTTGGCGATGCCAACATCAGCTCGCGGACGGTCTTGATTTGGGTCGGCGCGCTGCTCCTTCTCATCGCCCTGCTGCTGCTACAAGGTCGCTGGACGCCGGTCGCCGCTTTCGCGCTCGTGACCGCCGAGCTGTTCGTGGCGTCGCTTTACCTGCCCTTCAACGACCTGGCGCCGCCAGAAGTGTATCTGAGCCAGCCATTCACCATCAGCCAGTTGCTGGCTTATCAAGCCGAAGAACAAGCGCCGGGGCGGACTTTGTCCATCAGCCAGCTATACTTCGACCCGGGAGACGTCGACGACCTGCGCAAGCGTTACGATCGGCTCGGGCTGGACGCGGCGGCGCAATTCCACGCCCTTGACGCCGTCAAGAAAGGGGAGATGCTGTCGCCCAATCTGTCGCTGACCTGGGGCATCCCGACGCTCGATGGTTACGGCGGCGGCATTACCCCGACGCGGCAGCACGCGATCTACAGTTCGCTGCTGCTGCCAGCGGAGGCCGAGCGCGCCGTCGATGGCCGTGTCGGCGAGCGGCTGGCGCTGCCGAGCTGCCGTGGCGCTTGCATTCCCGATCTTCGCTGGCTGCGCGCGACCGACACGCGCTACATTATCACCGACAAAGTTTCCGACATCTGGCATGATGGCATCGCCTATGACACAACGCTGGCGCAATTCTGGGCCGATGTCGACTCGCTTGATCCGCCTGAGATGTCAGCCGACCAAGCGCGCATCCTGCATAGCGCGCCCCCGAACGAACCCGAAGGCGCTATCGAACTGGATGAGCCTACGGGGTTCTGGCTCACCATCAGCGACTATGCCAGCCAAGAGGATGTTGGCGAGCGCTTAAGAGACGGCGACAACATCGTGGCGGTAACGCTGGTGAACAGCCGTCACCCGCAGATTTTCTTTCAGTTGCAGCCGCCGCCCTTCGAGCGCGCGCTTTCGAGCAGCATCAAAGTCTATCAACTGCCGCCTGGCGAGCGCGCCTTCCTCGCTGGCGCCGCGCAGATTCTGCCCGATGACGAAACGGGCGACGCCGAGGCGCTTAGACGGCTGCGCGCGGGCGAGCGACTGACGCTGCAAGGCGCCGCCGAATCGCCTGCGCTGGAATACGAGAGCGGCGGCCAGGTCGAATTCGTCGACTACGACAAGACGCTTGTAACGCTGCGAGTTGAGTCGCCGGCGCCCGCCTATCTGGTCGTGAACGAGGCTTATTACCCCGGCTGGGAAGCGCTGGTGAACGACACGCCGACGCCGATTTATCGCGCCAATCTGCTCTTCCGCGCCATCCCCGTGCCCGCTGGGGAGAGCGCCGTCGTCCTGCGTTTTGAACCGACGCTTTGGCGAGCCGCCCTTTACATCGGCGTCGCGCTGTGGATTATTGCAATTGCGACTCTATTATGGCTGCGACCAAAGGAGACTGGCGCGTGAAACTTGGGAGCTATGTTGAAATTCTGCACTATGTGGCGGATACAGCCGTGGCGGGCGCATATTACCAGCGGCTCGGCTTGGCGTCGCTGGGCGATGATGTCTACACTGATGGCCGTTACCACCTTCATCTGCTGGCTGGCGAGGGACCCAATCCCAGCCTGCGCTATTTCGGCGCCGATATCGACGCGCTGCAGGCCGGCGGGCTGGATATCGCCGATGGCCGCTTGATCAGCCCGGCCGGCATCCATATCCTTCTAAGCAGCGACGCGCCGCCGCGCCATCTGCCGCATGACAATGTGGCGCGCGCGCCAGACATCACCCGCTTGGGCAAATTCGGCGAGGTCTCCGCCTTCATCCCTGATATCAATGTAGAGTGCACTTTTTGGGAGGCGGCCGGCTACGAGACCCTCGGCCGCTACCAGCAGCCGACGCCATGGGGAATCTGGCATGACCAACTGATGCTCATCGGCTTGCATCAGGAGGATGTCGATGAACCCTTCGCCATCTGCCACTTCAGCCCGGACATGAAAGAGGTCAACGGTCAACTCAAGGCGGAGGGCTTCGACTTGCAGCCATTCGATACCAGCGGCGACCCCGACGATCTCAGCTGGCAGAAGCTGATGACGCCCTACGGTTTGATGTTCTATTTGTTCACGGGCGATATTTCCGACGCGCAACCCTGACCATCCGCTCGCGCCGCCTGGCTATCGCGAACCCAGCTTGCGCGCGATGACAATCTGATTCACGCCCCAATCGAGCGGGTTGAATGTCCCGCGCGTGAGGACCTGCGCCAAAGCCGGCAGTCCAAAAAGCGCGAATTGCGCCAGCTTTGGCAGCAGCGGCAGATAAGGCACATCCCAAAGGCCATCGCTGAAGTGGCGCTCTATAGCGAAGCCGCTTTCTTCGCACCATCCCCGCCAGATTCGGGGCGGATGACAATTAATATGCGTCGGATCTTTGCCAATGGCATCGGTCGCCGGGTCTTTTGCGCGGCGCAGCCTATAGCCGGGATGCGGCGTGACAAAGAGGAAGACACCGCCCGGCTGCAGAATGCGCTGCGTCTCGTGGATGAATTGCCGCGGTCGCTCCAAATGCTCCACCAGATGCAAAGCCACGACGACGCTGAATTCACCGGCTTGAAAGAGATCCGGCTGATTCGCGTCTCCATGCAAAACACGCGCCTTGGGCGCGTTAAGCCGCGTCTGCTCGATCGCGTATTCCATCAGGTCAATGCCGCTGCAGGCGAAGTCGTCTTGCAACAATCCCAGCAGATGCCCCATGCCGCAGCCTGCTTCCAGCAATGCGCGCTTCCCAGTCGCTGGCGCGAAACGCCGAGCCAGCGCCGCGTAATAACGCCGCGCGAACCAATACATGCTGAAGCGCCCTAGCGGCCGGTCGGCATAATTTCCGCTTTCAAAATACTCGCGTTTGTAAAGGTGAACCGGCGCGGAGACCGTCCGCTCGCCCGCTGCGTTTTCCCGTTTATCCATTAGCGCAAAGACCTTAACACTGATTCCCGCTCAGAGACTAATACGCATTTCCAGCATACGCCATAGCCTTCCCGCGCTTTTTGGTTTGGGAGTGGTGAATGAGTTGAAATATCCCTCGTTTCCCCCACCCTAAATCTTGTTCCCCCTCGGTCCCCCGCCTCACGGGGGATGTTTCCCAAAATGAGGGAGGGACTTCAATAGCCCGTAATTCCTTGAAAAACTCCCCTTCCCTCCTTGTGGGGCGCGCGTAGACACTGCACTACGGCAAGGGGCCGGGGGATGGGGGTTTGTCGCGGTATCAATAATTCACCACACCCTTGGTTTCGCCAGCGTGTATCCGGTTGCGCATCGCTGTTATAATGGCGGGCCGATTACAGGGGAAACCCGTCCATGAGCGAAGCTGGCGTCACGCATATCACCGAAGACATCGTCCAGGTGCAGATCCCCTTGCCTTACAAGCTGAATATCGTCAATTGCTACCTGCTGCGCGGCGAGGGCGGCTGGACCCTGCTTGATACCGGCTTGAACACGGCGCCGGCGCGCGCCCAGTGGCATGCGGCGATGGCGGCGCTGCGCATCAAGCCAGACGACATCGACAAGATCGTGCTGACGCATATGCATCCCGACCACTTCGGCTTGGCAGGCTGGTGGCAGCAGGCGGCCGAGACGCCCATACCCGTCTACCTACCGCAGCGGGAAATGCCGCAAGCGCAGGTCTTCTATCGCCGCGCCAATACTGCGCTGTATCATCAATGGATGCTGGATTGCGGCATCGACCAGGCCACGGTCGACCGCGTTGAGAGCGCCCTCCAAAGCACGCGCGACTTGACCCAGCCCCATCCGGTTCAGCAAGCGACGCTGCGCGAAGACAGCACCGTTCGCCTGGGCCTGCGCAATTGCCGCGGCATTCATGCGCCGGGTCATAGTGACGGGCAACTCATCTTTTATCACGCAGCCGAGAAACTTATGCTCTGTGGCGATCATGTGCTGATGCGGATCACGCCAAATATCGGCAGCTGGCCCCACACGCAACCGGATCCGCTGGGGCGGTTCCTGGCGTCGCTGGACGAACTGAAAGCGCTGGACGTAGGCTTGGCGCTGCCCGGGCATAGAGCGCTCATCACCGACTGGCGCGGCCGCATCGAGGAATTGATCGCGCATCATGAGTTTCGCTTGCGGCTTACGCTTGAGGCGATAGAAGGCGGCGCCCACTCCGTTTTCGAGGTCGCCGCCCGGCTCTTCGCGCTGGAGCGCTTGACGCCGCATGAATGGCGCTTCGCCATGGCTGAGACGCTCGCCCACCTCAATTATCTGCGTGAACGGAAGCAGGTCAATCTCCGCCAAGACGGCGTCATGCTTTGGGCTTTGAAATAGATGCCAAGCATCACTCTCGGCGACATCTGCAGGTCTTGTCCGGTGCTGGTTGGATCGCTTCCGCCTCTATGAAATGCCGTAAATTGCTGACGATTCACCACAGCCCGGGCATCTGATAGCGCGCGCTATAAGGCGAGACATGGGGCGCGTAGGGCACGTGGACATAGCCCTTCGACAGCGCGCGTGTCTCGCCGCTACAGATGCTTAAAGCTAAAGCCTAATAGGGCGCGATGACTTCTTCTCGTCCGTTGATAGCGCTGCTGTCGATGATGACAAAGCGCGCGGAATCAGCCGGCTCCAGCGTCCAAGACAGCTCGTGGCGCGTGCCGCCGGCGCACACATAATGTTCTTCGCCGATGATGAAATAATCGCGCGCGCCGTGCCCGGTCTGCGTCTCGCTGACGCGAATGCGCTTGAAAAGTGCGGCCGATAGCGCAGCCGGCAGATGATCACGCGCGTTAACCTGCAGCGACTGAATACTGCCGCGGGGATGTTTGCGCCGCGCCAACTCGTAATCGGCGAAGGCCTGCGCCGTCTCGATATGAGAGAGCGCCGGCAGATCAAGCGCCATTCGCTTCAGCCCGTAGATGTGCATGCCCTCGCCGTCCTCCGCGCGGACCTCGATGGGATCGCCGCGAAAAAGCGGCTTGCCATACAGTTGCAGCAGCGTCAGATACAGGTCGTTCCGCGTCTGGTTGGTCAAACGCAACTGGATGGAAGTCGTGCCCAGGCGCATGACTTCGGCGAAGGCGCCGCTTGGAATCGCGCGGCCGCCTTCTTCCGGACTGAGTTGAAAGCGAGCTTCCAATCGATCGAATTCCAGCAGCCCGACCGGCTGATCGCGCTCATCTATCAGGCGCAGATTCAACAGCAAATCGCTCCGGCGGGCGATACGCTGCGGCGCGCGCAGTTGCCAGATTAGCGCGCCGCTTTCGCCAAGCACGCGCGGGGTCATCAGCAACGCGATCTGATTCAGGCGCTGATCGCCGTAACGGTATGCCATGCCGCGCGCGTCATCGTGAAACTCGGCCACAATCTCTCGCTCAATCAGGGTATGATGCCGATTTAGAAAGACCGCTACACCCTCGCGATCGATATAGAATCGTCCGCGCTCGCTAGCGGCGGTCTCGCCGATCGCGTCGCGCGCCGATGTAGAATCGCGCCACCAGTCACCGACGTATGCGAAACGCGACTTACCCGGCTACAATCGCCGCGCCGCATTGCCCGGTGGAAAGATGCGCGCGCTGTTGATACGGTTGTATCCGTCAACATCGATCAGCAAGTAACCAGCCAACTTTGACCGCCGCAAAATCGCCCCGTCCAGAAGGCGCGCGATGACTTGATCAGCGCGAACATCAATTTGCGGGCTCAGGCGCGCGGGACTATCGGCCAGCCAGGGTTGAATATCCTGAAGGTAAATCAGAGCTTGCTTGCGGCTGTGCTCGCCCTCATCGGGTTCGATGTGGCTGATCGCGCCGATGAAATGCGTGCGAGCTATGCCGGCCTGTTCGCTCTGAATGCGCACGCGCGTGCCGCTTTCCAGCCTAGCCCGCTCGGGCGAGAAGGCGCCATCGGCGTTGAGCACAGTGATGCTTGCCCAGCCGGCCGCAGCCATGCTGTCGTAAGCCGCGCGCATGCCCAGCCGCCAACGCAGCTCCAGCACACGCTCATTAATCTCGCCGTCCGCATCATCGAAGTCGCCATCGTGATTGCGGTCGATGGCGATGCTGTAGCGTATCGTCATAACTATATCTCCAGCAGCCATGTGTGGCGAAAGGCGCAGCCATAGAATTCGCGCTCGCCGTAGGGGAATGAGCCGGGCTCAACGCTGACGCGCGCCGGCGCCAGCAACTGACCGCCCAAGGTGACGTCAGCGGATAGCGCCGCGGTATACGCGTCGATCAAGTCAACCAGGCGCGGCAGGTGGCTGCGCAAGCCCAGCCCGGCATCGGCGGGCGCGGCCAACAGCAAGTGCGTCACGCCGTAATAGACCGATTTCGCGCCACCGCTGAATGCGGCCGTCTGCAAGCTGTCCTTGCGCTCGCGGAATAAACGGTCAGCGTCCAGCTCGACCGGTATGACCAGCAGCGCCGGCAGCTGCCCGCTGTGCAGCGAATTCGGCAGTTCGTCCAGGTCGAAATTGCCGCGCACGCCGCTAACTTTCATCGACGCCAATTGCGTTAAAGCCGCGCGAAATGTCGCCATCGGCTTCTCCTTTCGGTTATGATGTTTCGTCTGATATGGGGTGAAACGTGTTGGTTAGAGCTATCAGGTCGCCGGCTCTACATGTTCTGCCTGTTTGCGGTTGTAAGGCTTGTCCACAACTGGGCTAAGCTGCCTCGCCGATTACACCCCATCCCCCCAACCCCCTTCCCG